>CACMYF010000003.1 GCA_902617805.1 uncultured Pelagibacteraceae bacterium | reverse complement strand
ATTTTGCTAGTTTTATTGTTAGGAGGTGTTTTAGCTATTCTTTATCTAAATTTAAAAACTAAGCCTAATCAGGAAAAAGAAAATAAAGAGGCTGAAGAAATAGCTAATTTAAAATCAGAAATTTCAAGTTTAAAAGATACTTTAAATACTACGATCAACAGCTCACTTGGTGCAATGTCGACTTCATTTAACAACCTATCTACTGGGGTTACTAAAGATATGACTGAAACTTTAACTAAGGTAGAGGAAAAAGTTGGTAATTTTAACCAACAAGTACAATTGTTAAATCAAAGCCAAGAGGGGATAACAAAAATTTTAGCTGGAGTTAAGAAATATGGAACTCTTGCAGAATTTAGCCTAGACGCTCTTATTAAAGATTTGCTGCCAGCCTCTCAATTCATGACGAATGTAAAAATGAAGGAAGATACAAGTGAAAATGTGGAATTTGCAATAAAGCTTCAAGGAGATGTTTTGGTTCCTGTTGATAGTCATTTTCCAGTAGAAAAATTCAAAGCAATTACCGATGGTCATGATGCGGAAGACAAAAGGGCTGTAGCAGATGCTAGAGCAAAATTAGCCTCAGCGTTTAAAGCAAAAGCTAAAAGTGTTAATGAAAAATATATTGTTCCACCAAAAACTACTGATTTTGCAATTGTGTATGCTCCTACAGAAAGCTTATATAAAGAGTTAACTGAATACCAAGATCCAAGTACAAAAGAATTATTAACTCAAGAGTTAATGAAAAAATATAAAGTCGTAATATGTGGACCTAATACTCTTTCTGCTTACTTACAATCTTTACATATGGGATTTCAATCATTGAAGGTACAAAAAGGTGCAACAGAAATTTATAATCATTTAAAAACAATCAGTACAAGATTTTCTAAACATTTTGATAACATTATAGTTCTTAGAAAAAAATTAGAAGATGCTATGGGAGTTGTTGATAAATTTGGAACGGATGCAAGATCAATTTCAAGAACCTTAGAAAATATTAAAGATCCCGAGCAGGTTGAGAAAGCTGTACAAACTGAAAACGTGGAAAAATTTGTTGAACGAAATAGGCAGCTTAAAAATTAATTTCTTTTTTTCCTTAATAACGTCTATAAGAAATCTCATGCAGTGGAATCAAAAATATGATTATCCAAAATCATCAAGAGCAACAGTTGATGGCATTAGAAGATACTTATTAGGGGAAGCAAAATTACCAAGTGTTACTTCAATTTTAGATGCAACTCGATCTGAAGAAGATAAAGCAGCATTAGCAAATTGGAGAGAAAGAACAGGGCAAAAAGAAGCCGAAGCAATTACAAAAGCAGCAAGTAGCAGGGGATCTCAAATGCACAACTATTTAGAATCTTATTTACTTGGAAGAGAAAATTTAAGTTTTTTTGAAGATAACGAACAATACAAATTAATGGCTAAAGAAATTATAGAAAAAGGTTTGAAAAATAGATTGGATGAAATTTGGGGTGTTGAATGCACTCTTTATTACCCAGAGAAGTATGCAGGTACTGCTGATTGTGTTGGAGTTTATGAAGGAAAAGAAACAATCATTGATTTTAAACAAAGTAACAAACCAAAAAAAGCTGAGTATATAGATTCATGGCTTCTTCAAACAAGTGCATATTCATTAGCACATAATATTGTGTATAACTCCAATATCACTTCTTGTGTAATTTTGGTTTGCACAGTAGATAAATTATTCCAAGAGTTTAAAATTCAAGGGCATGATTTAATTGTTTATCAAAATTTATTTTTGGGAAGATTAAAAAAATTTAATGAGCTATCGAATTTAACTTAGGATTTTATGGATAAAATAGTAATTTACGATACAGAAACAACCAATAGCACAATTTGGGGCTCAATAATTGAAGTAGGTGCTGTAGTTGTCGATAAAAACTTAAAAGAAATTGGTAAGCTAAATATTCGTGGCAGAATGCCTGAAGGTGAAGTTCCAAGTGCAAAAGCCTTATTGGTTAATTCAACAAGTATTGATTTACTTACCAAAGGAAATTATTCGCATTATGATTTTTTAGGAGCTGTAGAAAACTTTTTCTCTAAGGCTGGCCCAGCATTGTTTATGGGTTGGAGTAACTTAAATTTTGACAGACGTATGTTTCATTTTAATTTTTTTAAAGGAAACAGATATCCATATATTACACACTCATCACCTAATAAAGAACATGATGGTTTACATGTTGCAAGAGTAGCTCAAACTTTAAATCCTGAAACATTAAAGACTGAATTAACAGAAGCAGGAAATGAAAGTCTTGCTCTAGAAGGTTTAGCTAGACAACAAGGATTTGATACCTCTCAACAACACACAGCTTATCATGACGCGTTCACAAGCTTAAAAATTCTTAGAATTATAAAAGATAAACATAAAGACAATTGGGAAAATTTTTTAAGTACATCGACAAAAAATAGTGTTGAGACTATTTTAAAAAGTGAGGGGATTTATTCAATTTTCGAAAATGTTAAGGGAAAAAATATGATGTATCTTGTCTCTACATTACATCCAGATCATTGTTTTCATCCATCATATGCATCTTGGGGATATTTATTTGATTTAAGAAGAGACCCTGAACCTTTGTTAAATTTATCAATAAATGATCTGAAAGTTTATTTAAAAAAGTTTAGTCCAAAAGCACTTAGAGTAATCAAAACCAACAAAGCTCCTGTAGTTTTAGATAAAAAGTTTGCATTAAAAGAGAAGGCATATGCTGACTTAGATTTAGAAACAATCCAGAAAAGAGCAAAAATAGTTAGAAATAGTGAAAATTTTTGTAAAAATATTCAAATCATTAATAGAGAAGCAGCTGAAGAAAAAGCTCAAACTCAAACTCAAGAAGACTTGTTACCAGAGGAAACTTTATATGAAAAATTTATTCCTAATAAAGATACCCAATTGTTTAAAACTTGGCATAGTTCTTCTTGGGAAGATAAATTAAGAATGTTGGATAAGTTTCAAGATAAAAGATGTAGTTGGTTTGGGCAAAAAATTATTTATCAAGAAGCACCGCATATTTTGCCACCAGATTTATATAAAAATATAAAAAGTGAAATTGCTAGACGAATTTTAAGTAAAAATAGAGAAAAATGGCAAACCATAGGAATGGCTTATCAAGAAATTGATACCTTAAGAGATCAAGCATCAAATCGAGATGATGAAGAAGAACTAAAAAAATTAGATGAAATAAATGAATTTATTATGTCTATAGAAAAAAAATATGAAATTGCCTAGTTGACTTTAAGGCCCTAATTAATAGAAAGGATTTATGCTTACAAATTTTAAAGACGAAGATTTTGATACTAAAATTAAAAATGAAGATGTTTCAGTCATTCAGTTTTCAGCTGAGTGGTGTGGTCCATGTAAGGCACTAAAACCAGTAATGGATAAACTATCTGATGAATATAAAGATAAGGCTGGTTTTTATTATGCTGATGTTGAAGATGGTGGAATAAATACTGGAAGTGCAGCAGGGATTAGAGGTGTTCCAACAGTTATTATCTATAAAAAAGGTGTTGAAGTAGATAGAAAAGTTGGTGGAGTACCCGAAAGTCACATGAAGGAATTTTTAGATAAAAATATCTAATTTAAATTTAAAACTTCACCCGCAAGATATAACGATCCAGTAATTAGTATTATATCGTTTTCTTTTACCGGGATTGACTTTATGGCTTCCTCTATACTTTCCTTATAATTTATATTTGAAAAGCTATTTAGCTTATCTTTAAGCTCTTCTCCTTTAATTGAATTAGATTGATTAGGTATATCTATTGTAGTCAATGTAGCAATATCCTTAAAGAAACTCATATATTCATTATGATCTTTATTAGCCATCATTCCAAGAATGATATGTTTATTACAATCTAAACTTTCTAGGTATTCATTCAAAACTTTTGCGCCCAAAGGATTATGAGATCCATCAACAAAAAGTTTGTGATCTTTTACAAGCTCTTTAAGTTTTCCAGACTTAATTTCTTGTAGTCTTGCAATACTATTTATTTTTAAAACACCTTTTTTAATATGATCATCTTTAATATTTAAATCTTTCAAAGTTCTTAGGGTTGCGATAGCTGTTGATACATTTTCTAATTGAAAATGACCCTTAACATTTGGCATAGGTAATTTTATTCCCCCAAATTGATCCTCATAATAAAAGAAGTCATTTTCTTGTATCGTAAAACTATAATTTTCGTTATGAAAAACTTTATTTGATCCATTATTTGATATTGTTTTTTTAATGTGATCTGTGATTTGATTAGTACTTTGTTTTGCCACTATAATATTTGAGTTTAAAAGGCTTGATGTTTTTTCAAAAATAATTTTTTCAACGGTTTGTTCATTTTCTGGCAACCAATCTAAATGATCAAGACCAATAGAAGTTACAATGCTAGCAAGGTTATTTTTTAAGATATTAGTAGCATCAAATCTAAAGAACAATCCACTCTCAATTAAATTGATATTTTTTGGATATTGAGATGCTTTTAAAAAATATGCTGCAGTCAGTATTTCAAAAAAAGTAATTGGTTCACCATTGTTAGCTTGTTCAATTTCTTCAAGTAAATTTGCTAAATCTTCATCATTCAATTCTTCATTATTAAAAACAAACCTCTCATTAATACTTTTGATATGAGGACTAGTGTAGATATTACAATTGAAATTTGCTTCCTTTAAAATAGAAAACATTGCTTGGATAGTTGAGTACTTTCCATTAGTACCAACAATTGAAATTGCTTTGATTTTATCTTGAGGATTTCCTAATTTTTTGCAGAGACTTTTAATACGATCTAGACTTAAATCTATTTCTTTAGGATGCAGCTCTTGTAAGCGACTGACTATCTTCTGAAGTTTCATTTTGTTCAGCACTTATATCAGAATTTTTCTTTAACAATATTGATAATAAGGTTCCAATTTTAGATGCAAGATCTTTACGCTCAACAATTAAATCGACAAAACCAGTTTTTTCAACATATTCACTTTTTTGGAAACCTTCTGGAAGTTCTTCTTTAACAGTTCCTTGTATTACCCTTGCACCTGCAAATGCAATTAAAGCTCCTGGTTCTGCAATATGAATATCACCTAACATCGCGTATGATGCAGTGATACCCCCTGCTGTTGGATCAGTTATGCAAACTAAATATGGAAGGCCGTTTTTCTTTAATTCATTAATTGCAAGTGTTGTTCTTGTCATTTGAGATAAAGAAATTAAACTTTCCATCATTCTCATTCCTCCACCAGCACTAATACATAAAAAAGGTGTTTGATTTTCTATCGCATGCTGTATTCCATATAAAAATGCTTCTCCTTCTGCGGCAGCCATCGAAGCTCCTAAAAAATCAAAATCAGAAGCTACAGCGGTAATTTTAATATTATTTATAGTTCCAGAAGCAACCATCATTCCACATTCTAATCCTGTTTTTTTTCGAGCACTTTTTAATCTTTCTTTGTAAGGTTTAGAGTCTGTCCAATTTAGTGGATCATCTTTTGGTATTGGGGTTTTAAAAATCTCGTAATTGTTTTTTCCAAACAATATATCAAATCTTTGATGAGGTTTTATTCTATGATGACGTTTACAATCAGGACATACCCATAAGTTTTCCTCTAAATCCTTTTTTAAAATTGGACCCTTACAGCATGATGTCCAATCACTTTTTGCAATATCTTCTTTCGTAGCTCTTTCACGTATAGCAGTTTTAATTTTTTCACCTGCTTTAATAATTTTAGTTATCCAGTTCATTGAATTTTATTTTTTAATCTTTTAACGATATTAGTAACATTTGTGACAGTATTTTGTCTCTTTTCAATTGATTTAGAGATTTCCTTGCAAATTGCACTACCAACTACCAAACCATCAGCTTTTTTTAGAGATTTGATTGTTTTTTCAGTAATACCAAAGCCAATAACAACATTTTTTGATTTATTTTGTTTTTTTATTTTATTGTATTTTTCTAATATTTTCCTTGGGGACACTTTAAGCTTTCCACCTGTGGTGGATAACATGCTTATATAATAAATCATGTCGTGTGAATCTTTTATTATTTTTTTTAGTCTTATCTGAGAAGTAGTTGGGGATACCAATTGAATAAAATTAATTCCTTTTTTTTTACATTTTGATGCAAAATTTTTATTTTCAGGATAAGGTAAATCAACAACAATTAAACCATCAACTTTTGATTTTTTGCATTTTTCTAAAAATTTATTTTCATTATATTGATAGATCATATTGTAGTAACCCATCAATATAATTGGTTTATTTTTTTTGATCTTTTTAAAATTTTTTGCAATTGAAAATACATCATTAATTTTAATACCATTTTTAATCGCCCTGTAAGCACTTGTTTGTATTTGTCCTCCATCAGCTATTGGTGTGTTGTGTGGAAAACCTAATTCACAAATATCTGCGTAATTTGAAATTGATTTTAATATTTCTAAAGATTTTTTTTTAGTATTGTCTCCAGCTACTGTATATGTCAGTAAAGCTGGTCTATTCTCTTTTTTCACAGCTGAGAAGGTTTTACTGATTAATGAATTCATTAATTTTTACCCAGTCTTTCTCTTAAGATATCTCTATCTTTTTTAGCGTCACCACAAGAGTTAACGATTATAATTGTGTCTTTACTTAATTTTGGTGCAATTTTTATCGCTTCAGCAAATGCATGACTAGGTTCTAAACTTGGATTAAGTTTTTCAAATTTAGTTACCATCACATGTGCTTTTAATGCATCTTCATCAGTTGCATAAGTGTATCTGGCTCTTTTTGTATCTTTTAAAAAACAATGTATTGGACTGACACCTGGGTAATCCAATCCAGCACTAATTGACTCAGTATCATTAATTTGACCCTCATTGTTTTGACAAACATAAGAAGCTGCACCGTGTAAAATTCCAATTTTAGCATTTCTACTTAAAGGAGCGGCATGGAGTTTTGATTTTTTTGGACCTCCAGCCTCTACACCAATTAATTCTATTTGTGATTTTTTAAAATCTATAAATTCACTCCAAAAACCATATGCTGAACTTCCACCACCTACACAGTTAATTAATTTAATTTTTTTTGGAATTTTTTTGAATTCTTGTTTAATTTGTATTTTTAATTCTCTAGAAATTTGTGCTGTACTCCATCCACAAATTTTAACAAATATATTTGGACCAACTGTGCTTCCAACACACATATGTGTAGTGTCACAATTTGATACCCAATATCTCATACACTCACTAACTGCATCGACTAAGGTTTGACTGCCTGAATATACTGGAACTATTTCAGCACCATTTTTTCTCATAGCGTCACAATTTGGTTTTTGTCTCTTGATGTCTTTTGCACCCATGAAGATTTTACACTTGAGACCAAATTTCTTTGCAGCCATACTTAACATTTTACCAGCATAACCAGCACCAGTGTCACCAACTATATATTTTTTCCCCATAGCCTTGCAAATTAAAGCATGAACAGTCGCATTATATATTTTATGGGCACCACCATTAGCTTCCGATACAACTTTTGCCCATATTTGAGCACCACCTAAATGATTAGATAAATTTTCTAATTTTACAAATGATGTGGGTGATCCTATATAATTCTTAAAGTAATAATCTCTCTTTTTTATAAAATTCTTGTTATTTCTTAATTTTGAAAACTCCTGTGTTAGATCCTCCACAGGTTTTTTTAAAGTTTCAGGAATAAAACTTCCTCCAAATTTACCACCCCAAAAACCGTTACGATCGTGTTGGTCAATTAGAGGAATTTTTTTTTTAAGTTTCATTTTTCAATTTATTTAAGTTATTTAAAAAAAAATTTATTTTGGATGTATCTTTTAATCCAGAAGTTTCTAAGCCACCAGATAAATCTAAATAATTGGCAATTTTCTCATAGTTTTTTAGATTATCATCAAATTTTATATTACCAGCAAGCATTAATTCCTTGTTTAATTTGATATTTTTAATCAAGTTATGATCAAAGCTCTGACTTTTTTCATAACCTTTACTATCAAATAAATAAATATCAGTTACTTTAACAAATGACTTAAACCCAAGAACATCAGACTTATCTTTGATTGTTATAGCTGTGATAATCTTTTTTTGATATTTTTTTTTTATATTTACAATTACATCAGGATTACAGTCATACAATTGATAATAATCAAAAGGTAAATCTTTTATTTTTTCTAAAATCTCATTGTTAGGTTTTACTAAAACAGCAACAAATTTACTTTTGTTTTTTTTAACATTTAATAATTTTTTTAGAGATTTAAGTTCAACATATCTTGAGCTTTTTGGGTAATTACAGATAAAGCCAATAAATTTTGGAGGATAGGGATGATTTATTATGTAATTTAAAGTATCAGAATCTTTAATACCACAAATCTTACAACCTTTGATCATTTGTTTAAATGATCAATGAGTTTTTTGGTGTTATTTTTTATGTTACCTTTTGTAAGAGATCTTCCTATAACAATACCAGAAACTTTATTTTTAAAAGCTTGCTTAGGTGTCATAATTCTTGCTTGATCATTTGAACTATCACCAGGCAATCTTATTCCTGGAGTTATGATTAATAATTTTTTAAATCTTTTACGAACCATCAAAGCTTCTTGAGCAGAACAAACTATGCCATCGCATCCTGATTTTTTAATTAATTCAGCTTGTTTTAAAACCAATTGTTTTACGTTTTTTGTATGACCTATCTCTTTAAGAGATTTATTATTAAGGCTTGTTAGGACTGTAACTCCTAAAACTTTTAAATTTTTATTTATATTCTTTGCCTTTTTTTTTATTGATTTAAGCATTTCTAAACCACCATTTACATGCACTGTTAAATATTTGCATTTTTTTAAATCTTTTAAACTATCGATAGCAGATAATGCTGTTTGGGGTATATCGTTTATCTTTAAATCTAACCAAAAATCTTCTTTAAATTTTTCTAAAAATTTTCGTCCATTCTTAGAATAAAAAAATTGAAGGCCAAATTTGGGAATTATTTTTAGCTTATTTGAATTAGTTTGTTTGATTATTTTTTTTAATTTATTTATATTTGAAGTATCACAAGCAACAAAAATGTGTTTATTCTTCATTATTAAGTTTTTTAAACAAGTCTTTGGACATTTTAAAGTGAATAGTTTTTTTTTCTGGAGTGTTAACTTTTTCACCAGTTTTTGGATTTCTTGATATTCTAGCTTTTTGTATATTTGTATAAAAAACCCCAAAACCTCTTAATTCTACTCTATCACCTCTCTTAAGAGCTCTTTTAACCTCATTTAAAATAATATCAGTGAACTTTTCTAAGTCTTTTTTTAAAAAATTTGGATAATTGTTTGAAAGTTGTTTTAAAAGCTTTGATTTTACAATAGCCAATTTAAATATTCTCGAATTAGTCTTTATCTTCCTCTTTTTTCTTTAAATCGTCTGAAAGTGATGAAAAAGGCAAGTTCTTACCACTGGCCTCACTTCCATAAGTTTTTAAAGCAATATCTCGATCTTGTTCTTCAAGATATTTGATACTTAGAACAACTTTTCTTTTATCTAGTTGTAATTCTTTGATTGCAACATCAACTTTTTCTCCACCGGTCCATCTAGATGGTCTTGCATCTGCAGCATTAATTGCAATTTCACTTTTTTTAATTTGAAAATCCATATCGCAACCTTCAGGTCTCACTGTTAATCCTTTATTATCAGTGTTTACTACTTTGACAGTGACTGTGTTACCTTTTTCTTTATCTTTAAAGAAGTCAAAGGGGTCTTCTTGTGTTTGACGATATCCTACTCTAATTTTTTGTTCTGAGGGTTTAATTTCTAAAACCTTAACAGTTAATTTGTCACCTTTTTTGTACTTAATCAATTCATCTTCCCCATTATTTAAAAAGGATAAATCATTACAATGAAGAAAAGCTTCAACATCAATATCCTCAACTTTAACAAATAATGCATATTCATTTTTGCTTACAACTTCACCCTGTGCAGTGGTACCAACCGGAAAACGTTTTAAAAATGTTTCATAAGGGTTTTCTTGTGTTAATCTATAACTTACTGCAACTCTTCGTTTTTCACGGTCTATTTCCTGAATCATTACATCTATTTCTTGATTTAGTTTAAACATTTTCTTTGCAGAAGCATTTTTTTTAGTCCATGAAAGTTCTGAGCTATGAAGAAGTGTAGTTAGTCCAGGTTCAAGTTCACAAAAAGCACCAAAATCAGTAAGTTTCATGACTTTTGCTTTATAAATTTTATTTAGTTCATAATTGTCTATGTTTCCAAAAGGATCGGATGAAAGTTGTTTAATGCTACAACCAACTTGTAACTTATCAAGATCAACAGAAATAACTTTTAAATCAATGTTTTTTTGTCCAATTTCTAAAACTTGATCAGGGTGATCAACTCTACTCCAGCTTAATTCTTGAAGGTGAACAAGAACATCTAATTCACCATTAACACTAAAGAATGCTCCAAAACTAGAAAACCCTTTCACTTCTGCATTTTTGATAACATCTCCCTCTTTGTACTTGGCAACTAGTTTGGCTTTGTCCTCTTTTTTAAATGAGGATATTATTTCTCTTCTTGATACACATGCATTTCCTCTGATTTTATCAAGTTTAATTAATTTAAATTTTTGTGGTTCATTCATTAAATGACTTATGTCTTTAAGTGGTTTATCGCTAATTTGACTTCCTGGTAGAAACATTAACGATCCAGTATCAATGTGTTCTACTATGCATCCACCTTTACACTTTGAGGTTATTTTGCCCATAATTGGCTCGTCAGCTTCATAAGCTGCAACCAAAAGATCCCACCCCTTTATTTTTTGTGCCTTACTAGCTGAGACAATTACTTCGCCATTTTTATCCTCAATTTTTTCAAGTAGTACAGGAATAGTTTGACCTATTTTAATTTTTTCAGACAGTCCCATGCTCTTAAGCTCATTAATATCTAGAACAGGCTCAGATTTAAGACCTTCAACAAATAGAAATACAAATTTTTCAGAAATTTTATTTATCTTACCTTCAATAATTTTACCCTCTTCAATACGGGTTTTTGAGAGCTGACTATTTAGTAATTTTTCAAATTCTTTTGATGCCGAATTTGAAAGATCTTTATATATTTCCATTAATAATTTAATTTCCTATCTATTATTTTTTTTATTTTTAAAAAACATGCCCTTTTATTAAGGTTTGTTGTATTAATCAATAGTGAATCTTTTGTTTTCTTTAGTGGTGAGATTTTCCTATTTAAGTCACTTTTATCACGTTTTTTGATGCTTTTTAACACATCTTTATAGGATATGTTTTTTTTAAATTTTTTTAATTCTTTGAATCTTCTAAGTGCTCTAGTTTTTATGTTGGCTGTTATGAAAAATTTAAAATCTGCATCTGGAACAATGTTATAAGTTATATCTCTACCATCAAGACAAGAGCCATTATATTTTTTTGGTGGGTTGTAAGCGAAGTTATATTGAAAAGAAAATACCATTTCTCTAATTTTTTTATCTTTTGAAATAATTGAAGCCTCAGAACTAACTTCATCACTCAAAAGATTATTATTTTGTAAATCTTTTATTTTTAAAGATTTAATTTTTGTTTTTATAAAATTTTTATTAAATTTTTTTGGATATTTTAATTTTAAATAAGCAATAAACCTATAAATTTTACCAGTATCTAGATAAAAAAGGTTGTAATGTTTTGATATTGCCTTAGCCAATGTGCCAGCGCCAGCTGCCGCAGGGGAGTCTATTGCTATCTTTAAATTTTTCTTTTTAATCATTTTATTTTAATTTATTTAAAATTTTTAAAAAATTTGGGAAAGATGATTTTATCGAATCTTTATCGTGTATCACCCAATGTCCTCCAAATGATAATGCGGCAATTACTGATGTCATAAATACTCTGTGATCCTTTAAAAAATTTTTTATTATTATTTTTTTACTAATATTTAAATTGGGGTCGCCATATATTTTTATCGAATCCTTAGTGGAAATTGTTTTAACCCCCATATTTGTAAGAATTTTTTTACCCCATGATAATCTTGGACTCTCTTTTTTATTAAGTTCACCTAATTTCTTGAAGGTTGACACTCCCTTCGCTTTTGCTGCAACTAAAAAAATTAATAAAAATTCATCTATTGCGCTACTGTTTAAGCTTACTGGACAGTTAATTGATTTTAATAATTTAGAACTTTTAATTTTAATATCCGCATTTTTTTCACCTTTATAAAATTTAATATTTTTAAAAGTAATATTTGCTCCCATCTTTTTTAAAATAGTGATCACCCCAACTCTTGAAGAATTAATATTTACATTTTTAATTAGTAAATTTGAGTTATCACTTAAAACTGTTAATATTATAAAAAATGCACTCGAGCTTATATCAGAAGGAATGTTGTATTTTATCTTTTTTATTTTTTTTACTTTCTTAATACTGATTAGGTCAAATTTTTTATTTTTTTTTATTTTTATTGGTAATTTTAAATTTTTAAATAATAACTCTGTATGATTTCTAGATTTTTTTGCTTTAATAGTAGTTATACCATTAGCTCTTATACCACCAAGCATCACAGCACTTTTACATTGGGCAGATCCTTTTTTTTCATTATATTTTATTGGATTTAGTTTCTTTGATCCAACTATTGTTAATGGTAAATATTTTTTTTTATAGAGACTAAATTTTGCTCCAAATTTTGACAAAGGATCTGAAATTCTTTTAAAATCTCTTTTTGAAAGACTTTTGTCACCAATTAATTTAATTTTAAATGGAGAGTTGATTAATAAACCTAATATTAATCTACCAAGTGTTCCAGAATTTTGAGCGTTTATAGTTATGTTTTTTTTATATTTGTATCCATTAATTCCTTTTCCATAAATTTTACAAACATTCTTTTTGAATAAAGCTTTGATGCCTAATTTCTTGATAGCTTTTAAAGCTGAAACAACATCATCTGATATTAATAAATTTTTAGCTTCAGAAACTCCATCTGCTAATGAAGAAAGCAAAACCCATCTAATACTTAAGCTTTTGTCACCACTGACTTCAATGGTTTTTTGAAAACTTTTAATTTTTTTTTTAACTACAATTAAGTTGGACATTTGTATGTTAGCTTATTTTAAAAGAATTTCCAAAATATGCATTTTGTGCATTAATATCTTTTATTAATGATGATGGAGTTCCTTTTGCAACAATTTTACAATTACTTAATATCATTGCAATGTCAACACAAGCTAGCAAATCTCTTGCTTGGTGATCACATATGCAAATCGTAATATTATTTTCTTGTTGAAGATTAATGATAATCTCTTGAATCATTTTTATTGTTAATATATCCAGTGCTGCAAAGCATTCATCTAATAGAAGCACTTTTGGATTACTCAATAACGCTAAAGCTATAACTAATTTTTTTTTCTGACCACCTGAAAGATATTTTGATTTTATATCTTTTATGTTTTCTAATTCAAATTTTGAAATTAAATAATTTATTCTTTCATTCATTAAATTTTTATTTTCAATTACAATTTCACCAACTGCTCTTAGATTATTGAGTAATGTTAAATCGCTGAAGAAACCACCATATTGAGGAACATATCCAATTTTAAACTTTTTTGTTCTTAAAAACACAGGGTAATTATTAACTAATTCTCCATTTATTTTAATCTTCCCTTTTATTGGAGAAATTAATCCTGTGATAAGATTAAATATCGTAGATTTACCAACACCATTTGGTCCTAACATTCCAAAAATTTCAGTTTGATTTATTTTAAAATTTATGTTGTCTAAAATTAATCTATTACCATAAGATAAGGAGACATTTTCAAATTCAATAATAGGATTTTTGTTTTTAAAAGATTTTATTCTAAATGGTTTAATTATTCCCATATTATTTTTCGTTTATAATTTTAATTTTTTTATTTTTATCGTACATATAAAATGTTGTTTCTTTAGTTTCTATGTTTATTTCCACAACATCAGTTTTTAGAGTATTTTCTAAATCTTTATAAACAACATTCTTTGATATAATCATTGTATTTCTTGATACTGAAAAGTCTAAATATTCACAATTAATTTTTTTATCTAAATAATCTATTAATACATTTTTTGAGAAAATAGTATCGAAATTATCAATATTATATTTTCCAAAATCTGCAGATATTAAAATTTTTTTTGAATTATTTAAATTAATTATTGCTTTGACATTTTTTAAGAAAATAACGTCACTGTTATTTATATCTATCTCACCCTCCTGAGCTCTAATGATATATTCATTTCCTTTCGGATCTATTGATAAATACTCAACATTTTCTATCATATTTGAAGTTGATAAGCTGGTTTCTGGAATTATTTCTTCATTTTCTTTGACAACTTTTTTAGATGAAGATTTAAAATATAAAAAAAATAAAATGATTAATGAAAATAATAAAATGGCGACAATTATTTTTTTATTCATTTAAGAAATATTTGATTGCAATATTGTGTGAATATGAATTACTCCAATAGTTATCAAAGGTTTCTTTTTGTTAAAAACTGCTAAAGAGGTTATTTTTCTACTATTCATTAAATTGAGAGCCTTAGCGGCAAATTCGTTTTTATCTATAGATATTGGTTTTTTAGTCATTATTTTTTTTACAGGAAGCGAACTAAAGTTTAAATTTTTTTGACTAAATCTTCTTATTTGTCCATCTGTAATAATGCCAGTTGTAAATTTATTTTTATTTCTAATTATAAGAAAACCGAGTTTTTTTTCAGTAAGAATTTTAATAGCCTTACTCATTTGCATGTTTTCATTCACAAATGGAATTTTTTTTCCTGTTATCATAATATCTTCTACAGTTCTAAGTTGTGAACCAAGACTACCAGCCGGATGTAATTTTTTAAAATCCATTTTATCAAATTTTTTGTACTTCATTGTAGCTATTGCTAAAGCATCGCCTAAAGCTAGTTGGGCAGTTGTGCTTGCAGTTGGAACAATTCCTTCAGCTTCAGACATTTTTGGTATTGTAAGTTTTATATCTGATGCTTTGTGTAGCAGGGAATCTTTTTTGGACACAATACCAATGAGTAAAATTTTATTTCTTTTTGCATATTGTATTATATTTTTTAATTCATTTGTCTCCCCAGAATTACTTATAAGTAATAAAATATCTTTTTTAGAAATCATGCCAAGATCTCCGTGTGATGCTTCGCTTGCTGAAACATAAAAAGAAGGAGTACCCACTGATGCTAAAGTGGAGGCAATCTTAGATGCAATAAGTCCACTTTTTCCAACACCACAAAGTATTATTTTTGATTGGCATTTTGCGATTTGAACTACAGCTTTATTAAAGGATGAATTGATATTTTTTTTTAAATTTTGGAGAGCTCTAATTTCTAGACTTATTACATCTTTACCAATTGATATAAATTTTTTTTTAATCATTAATGTGACCAGATATCATCTTTAAATAAAGCTAAATCAAGATCAACTCTTGTTTTTAAAAATTTTAAACAATCTCCATATAGTTTTATTCTATTTTCTCTTTCTAATATTTTATTAAGTTCTTCATGAATTTTATGTAAATAGATTACATCATTTGCACAGTATTTTAGCTGAGATGGACTCAGATCACCACCAAAGTCAGAATTTTGAAATTGTTTACTGATGTCAAGATTTATAAATTCTTTTATTAAAGTTTTTAAAGAATGATTGTCAGAATATGATCTTGCTAATTTTGATGCTATTTTAGTATCTAGAATGTTATTTGTTTCTGTTTTTAAATAATATTTTATGTGGGCCATGTCTGCTCGGCCATAGTGAAAAATTTTAGTTATTTTTTCGTCAGAAAGTAATTTTACTAAATTAGGAGCTTTATAATTTTGTCGATCAAACTGAACAATATGTGCATCTAAATTTCCTGATGAAATCTGTATAAGACAAAGAGGATCCCTTCTTACATTCAGTCCCATAAACTCACCATCAACAGCTATTATGTTGCCTAATTTTAAATCATCTGGTAGATCGTTTTTGTGCAATTGAATATTATTACTCATTTTTAACCATATATATATGAAAGCAAAAAATTGTCTAATTTTTGGTGGTAGCGGTCAAATTGGAAGAAACTTAATAAGAAAACTAACTAAGAATAACTATAAGGTGACTGTTGTTACAAGAAATATCCATCAAAAAAGTTATATCATAAAGACACAGGCTAATGTGGGATATATCGATATTGTTGAAGCTAATATTTTTGATGAACATAAAATAAGAGAGCTTTTTAAAAAAGCTGATATTTGTATTAATTTAATTGGAATTTTGTTTGAGAAAAAAAGGGGGAATACATTTAAAAACATTCACCAAGTTTTTCCAGCACTTCTAGCAAAACTTTCTAAAGAATATGAACTAAAACATTTTATACATCTTTCTGCATTAGGAATAAATGAAGCAGAAGACTCAAACTATGCTAAAAGTAAACTTAATGGAGAAAGTGAGATTTTAAAAAATTTTCCTTTAGCTTCTATTTTAAGACCATCGATTGTCTATTCTGTAGATGACAATTTTACTACAAATTTTATGACTTTGCTAAATAGACTCCCTTTCTTTCCGCTTTACTATGATGGCAAAACAAAGTTTGCCCCAATTCATTGTTCGGATTTAACAGATATTATTTACAATGTAATTTCAAAAAACATTTATTCTAATATTATAGAGTGTGTAGGACCAGAAATAATAACCTTTAAAGAAATTCTAAAAAGATTGCTTAAACACATTAATAAAAAAAGAATTTTGTTACCCTTCCCGCTATTTGTTGCAGAAATTACAGCTCGTTTATTTGAAACAATGCCAAAACCAATCTTGAC
Source organism: uncultured Pelagibacteraceae bacterium (assembly GCA_902617805.1). GTDB lineage: Bacteria > Pseudomonadota > Alphaproteobacteria > Pelagibacterales > Pelagibacteraceae > Pelagibacter. The sequence goes on along the minus strand of CACMYF010000003.1, from coordinate 52,822 downwards.
TAGAGATCAATTAATACTTTTAAAATACGATAATGTTCCATCAGGAAAATATAAAACCAATTCTGATATTGGCGTACCAGGTGTTAGATATTTTGATGAGGAAGTTAAGAAATATTCTTACATGTGGAAAGATGGAGGACAGTTTTCTACTACAAAATACACATCTAAAGAAGAATAAAGAAGATATTAAAATCGAATTAAGCTGACTGAATTTTTTTTTCAATAAATTCTGGAACTTCTTCTTTATCAGTCATATCTTCTTTCTTACCTTTCGGTTGATACGCATAAAGCAAGTGTAATTTGCAGTATGAAAAATCTTTTAATGATGATCTTCCACAAAAATAAAATGATTTTTCATTTGGGTGTCCAATTGGCCATTTACAAGTATTTTCATCAAGCTCTTCTAATTGTTTAGGATTTTCTGGTTCAAAATCTTTTTCTATAATTAATGATTTAAATTTACTTTTACGAACTCTTTTAATCTTAATATTTTTTTCGTTTAATGAGCTTTCATAATTTTCATTTGACGTTGCTGTTCGAGTTTTGATTTTTGCAGATAAGTTAAGCCTGTGAGCTTTACCAATAACAGCGTTTCTACTTATACCACCAATTATTTCAGCAATTTGACTTGCAGTATTACCTTTTCCCCAAAGTTCTTTTAATTTTGAAACTTTTTCTTCTGTCCAGCTCATATTACTACATATTGTATATTTAATTTATTATACAACAATATACTGATAAAAAATTAAATTAAACAATCAAAAAATTAGAGTTATCAACAATAATAGATCAAATTAAGTATATATGCTTTTTCAATCCTAACTTGTATTAATAATTATATTTTATAAAAAAACTAATTAATGAGCTTCTTAGCAAAAAATTATAATAGAAAAAAAATTTCCTTTAAATATGGTAAGGGAGCTTATCTCTATTCTACAAATAATAAAAAATATTTAGATTTTGTTCAAGGAATAGCTGTGAACTCTTTAGGACATTCACATCCCAAGTTAGTAAAAACGATAAAAGAACAATCAAAAAAACTTTGGCATGTATCTAATGCTTTTCAAATTCCAGAGGGAGAAAAACTCGCCAAAAAACTATGCACTAAAACTTTTGCTGATTTTGTGATGTTTCAAAATAGTGGGGCTGAAGCTACAGAAGCAGCAATTAAAGTTGCTAGAAGATATTTTTATTCAATAGGTAAACCAAATAAAAATAGAATTTTATGTATTAAAAACTCTTTCCATGGAAGAACTTTAGCGGCAATATTTGCAAGTGGATCAAAGAAAATGACCGAGGGATTTGGTCCAAAAGTAACAGGTTTTGATCATTTTAATTTTGGTGATCATAATTCTCTTAAAAAGAAAATTAATAAGAATACAGCTGCTATTATGGTTGAAACTATTATGGGTGAAGGTGGCATTAAGGTTATTCCTGATTGGTGCTTAAATGAATTAAGAATATTATGTAATAAGAAAAAAATATTATTAATCCTAGACGAAGTCCAGTGTGGTATAGGAAGATCTGGTGATTTTTTTGCCTTTGAAAAATCAAAAGTAAAACCTGATATTGTGCCAATTGCAAAAGGGATAGGTGGAGGATTTCCTATTGGCGCAGTTTTAATGAATAAAAAAGTTGCTTCAGGCATGACGCCAGGCACTCATGGATCAACATTTGGAGGAAACCCTTTGGCTATGTCTATTGGAAACACTGTAATGGATATAGTATCAAATAAGAAATTTTTAAATAATGTAAAAAGTTTATCAAAATATTTTTTATTTAAATTAAATAAAGTTCAGGAAAAATATCCTAATGTAATTAAGCAAATAAGAGGAAGAGGTTTTTTGATTGGGATACAATTATGTAAAGATCAAACTGAATTTATTAAAAAATTGATGGATAATCATTTATTGACTATTAGAGCAGCAGAAAATGTTGTTCGTATTTTACCTCCATTGAATGTCAAAAAAAATGAACTAGATTTGGCATTAAAAATTATTGAAAAGGTCTGTTCGCAGATAAAATGATATGAAACATTTCATTAATTTAAAAGATGTACCTGCAAAAGATCTAAGAAAGATCATTACCGATGCTAAGAAAAGAAAAAGTTTGAGAAAAAAACTAAGTACATTAGAGGTTGATAAGGGTGCACCCTTAAAGGGAAAATTATTAATTCAAATGTTTGAAAAATCTAGTTTGCGAACAAGATTAAGTTTTTATTTAGCTATCAAACAATTAGGTGGTGGTACTTTGACTTTGAGATCTAATGAGCTTCATTTGGGTCAAGGTGGAGAAAGCATTGCTGATACAGCTAAAATTCTTTCAACTTATGGTGATGGATTTATGCTTAGAACTGACAGCGATAAAAAGGTTGAAAATTTTGAAAAACATTTAACAATACCTGTCATCAATGGTTTAAGTCCTTCATCTCATCCAACACAGGTTTTATCAGATGTTTTTACTGTTGAGGAAATAATGAAGAAACCTATATCAAAATTGAATATTTGCTGGATAGGAGACTCCAATAACGTTTTAGATAGTTTAATAGCTGCATCAGTAAAATTTTCTTTCAAGCTAAGTATTGGCTGTCCAAAAAAATTTGAACCAGGAAAAGAAGTTAAAGCTTGGGTCAAAAAAAATAATAAAAAAATTTATATTTATAATGATGCGAAAAAAGCAGTTTCTGGTGCAGACGTAATTTTTTCTGATAAAGTTATTTCTTTAAATGACAAAGTTAATAAGAAGAAAAAAATACAAGCATTTAAACATTTTAAAATTGATCAAAAATTAATAAGCTACGCAAAAAAAAGTTGCATTTTCTTGCACTGTTTACCTAGAGGTGATGAAGTAAGCAATGAAGTTTTCTTGAGTAAAAAATCACATGTGTGGCAACAAGCACTCAATAGAGTTCATGTACAAAAAAGTATTTTACTATATTGTTTTGGAAAATTAAGGTAGTGGCAAAGGGCTGTCTGAATTCTCATTTAGATATTTTATTACAGAGGCTCTATCTTTTTCTTTTCTAAGACCTGCATATGCCATCTTTGTTCCCTTTATCCATTTAGCAGGTTTGATTAAAAATCCATTCAGTTCTTCAAAAGTCCAATTCTTATCATATGCAGCTAATGCTTTTGAATATTTATAATCTTCGACACCTCCAACTTTTCTACCTACAACATTATATAAAGCGGGTCCTATAGCATTCTTCCCGCCTTTAACTATTGAATGACAGGCAGCACATTTTTTAAAAACTTTTTCTCCATGCGCAATATCTCCCATTGCCATTAAGGCTGATATATCAATTTTGTCTGATGTCGTACTTGAGCTAGTTGTGGATACGGTGGTTGCAGTTTCTACTTCAACTGAATAACCAGGTGTTTCAGGTTTCTCTACATGGAATATAACATCAGATAATTTTCCAATACCAATAACAAGCAGAGCAACCATTAAAACTGCAGCAACTATTTTATTTATTTCGAAAGAATCCATTTTTTCTAAATTTTGTAGTGAACGTATAACATGATAAATTAAAAAAAAGCTAAAATTTAATGTATAAATTTGCCTCTATAGTTGTTTAATGAGTATAATAATTTGAAAATATAATGAAAACTTTAGTAATTATACCCTCTAGAATGTCTGCTACTAGGCTGCCAGGCAAACCTTTGCTAAAAATAAATGGGTTATCAATTATCTCGCATGTATCAAAAAAAGCAGAAGAGGCCAATATTGGAGATGTGATTGTGGCTACAGAGGACCAGGAAATAATTGATGATGTTAAAGGAAACGGTTTTAATGCTATTTTAACCAGCAATAAACACAAAACTGGTACAGATAGAATTCACGAAGCCCTTAAAAAATCAAATATTAAGGATGTTGATTTTATTATGAATTTACAAGGCGATGAACCAGCAATCGACATTGATGATATAAAAAGTTTGAATGGAAATATGTTAAAAAATAATTCTAATTTAGGAACTCTTGCCGCAAAAATAAAAGATAATAAAAACCTGAAGAATGTTAATATTGTTAAGGTCATTACTGAATACAGCCTAATAGGGAATCATTTTCCAAAGGCAATATCCTTTACAAGAAAATCTGAGCAGGTAGAAAATATTTATCACCATATTGGAATTTATTGTTATTCAAGAGATTGTCTTGAAAGATTTGTTCACTTGAATCAATCCAAAAATGAAATAGAAAATAGACTAGAGCAATTAAGAGCATTAGATAATAATATTGATATCAATGTCTTACTTGCAAAGTCATCTCCAATAGGAATAGATACAGAAGAAGATTATCTAGCCTTAAAAAAAATAATGGAATATAAGAATTGATGAGTAAAATATATTTTCAGGGAACCTTTGGTGCATACTCTCATTTAGCAGCGCTTTCTATTGATCCTAAAGCAGAAATACTGCCCTGTAAAACTTTTGATGATTGTTTTAACAAAGCATCTGAAGAGCCAGATAGCAGAATTATAATACCAGAGTCAAATAGAATTACCGGAAACATTGGGATTGAATATTTAATATTTAAACATAGATTAAATATTTATAAAGAGCATTTTCAAAAAATTGAACACAACTTATTAGGACAACCTGGTGCTAAATTAAAAGATATCAAAGAAGTATACTCACATGCTCAAGGATTATCTCAGTGTTCAAAATTTATAAAAGAAAATAATTTAGCAGAACACATTAGAGCAGATACTGCTGGATCTGCTGAAATGATTTCTAAAACAAAAGATATTAAGCAATCAGCCATAGCATCATCATTAAGTGCTGAAATTTATGGCTTGGAAGTAATCAAAAAAAATATAGAAAACGAAAGTGGAAATTTGACAAGGTTTTTAGTTATGGGAAAAAATATTTCTCAACCAGAATTTAAAGACAAAACTTACATAACCTCCTTTTTATTTAAGTTGAAAAGTAAGCCAGCTGCTCTCTATCAATCACTAGGAGGTTTTGCTATTAATGGTGTAAATTTAACTAAACTTCAAAGTTATCCAGAAAAAAATAGTTTCGATTCTTATTTTTTCTTATGTGATTTGGATGGACATATTGAAGACTCAAAAGTTCAAAAATCTCTTGAAGAGCTGGGCCTACATTGTGAGGATTTTCACGTGCTAGGTGTTTTCGAAGCAGATAACTTGAGACAAAAAAAATAAGAATCTTTTCTTGTAGATTAGAAATTTTAACTGCTATAATGGTGTTGGAGGCTAGAGGTGGATGCTGCTTGAACCCGACCAGATCTTAACGGAAGCAGTCGTAGAGACAGTTATTCAGGTTCTAGTCTCCTTATAAAAATATGAATAATAACTCAAAAGTATTAGCATTAAAATATAGACCACAAACTTTTGATGATCTTATTGGTCAGGAGATTGTTGCAGAAACTATTACCAATTCGATTAAAGCTGATAAAATACCTAATGCATATTTGTTCACTGGAATAAGGGGCATAGGAAAAACCACGACAGCACGAATTGTTGCAAAAGCACTTAATTGTTCAAATGGTATCGAGAATTTGTGCAAAGAAAACTTTTGTGAAAGCTGTAAATCTATAAGTGAGTCTAGCCATATAGATGTGCTTGAAATGGATGCAGCAAGTAAAACAGGTGTAGATGACGTCAGGGATTTAATTGAATTCTCAAGATATGGACCTACTTCGACTAAATATAAAATTTTCATTATTGATGAAGTTCATATGTTAAGTAAACAAGCATTTAATGCTTTATTAAAAACTTTAGAGGAACCACCTGAATATCTAAAATTTATTTTTGCAACTACAGAAATTAAAAAAATTCCGATTACGGTAGTATCTAGATGTCAAAGATTTGATCTATCTAGAATTAAGTCTTCAGAATTATTGGAATTTATTAAAAAAATTAAGGACAAGGAAAATGGAAAAATAAGCGACGATGCTTTAAGGCTTATAGTAAAAATTTCGGAGGGTTCTGTTAGAGATTCTTTATCTTTGCTGGATAGAGCGTTATTAAGTTTGGACCAAGGAAAAGAATTAGATTTATATTCAGCTCAGAAAATTTTTGGATATTTTGATAAATCTCAATTAATTGATTTGTTTGAGCTAATTTTAAAAGGTGAAGAAAAAAAAGTAATAAATATTTATAGAAATATTTATGATCAAGGTGTTGAACCAAAAGTTTTTATTAATGATTTCTTAGAGTTACTTTACTACTTTAAAAATATTAATTCTTTAACTTTAGAAAGTACAAACTTTTCATTAAATGATGAAGAATTTTCTAAAATTAAAAATTTATCAAATCAAATAGACTCAGAGGTATTAATATTATTTTGGCAATTTGCCATATCTTATCTTGAAGAGATTGATATTGTTTCTAACCAACATCTTTCAATTGAAATGTTCTTAATAAGACTAATGCATTTAAGTTCTGTAAAATCTAAAAATAAAGTTGAAAAAGTCGAGATTGATTTGAAGAGTGAAAAATTAGTTAACAATAAAGAAACTGAATTAACATCTAAAACAATCGATCAAATTAAGAATGTTGCACAAGAAGAAAAAACTAAGCCAGAAATACAAACAGAAATTAAAGCAGAACATAAAATTAATATAAATTCATTTGAGGATCTAATTGAAATCTGTTCAAAAAAAAAAGAGATCAAACTAAAATACGAATTAGAAAAAAATGTTAATCTTGTAAAATTCGAAAAAAATAGAATTGAAATATCTTTTAATGAAAGTTTAAACAAAGATTTTGTAAAAGATTTATCATCAAAACTTTTCGAATGGACTAGTGAGAGATGGATTATTACATTTAGTAAATTAAAAGGACAAATATCAGTAAAAGATAAAGAAAAAAATGTAAAAAAACAATTTATAGATAAGATGAAAAATTCAGAAATGTTTAAAAGTGTTATGGATAGATTTCCTGATGCAGAATTAATAGATGTAAATTCAAAAAAAGATGGAGTTGATAATGACTGATTTTAGTAAAATTTTAGATAAAGCAAAAGAACTTGAGGCAAAAATGAAAGAAAGCCAACAAAAGATTAAAGAAATTAGAGTTGAAGGAGTTTCGGGCTCAAATTCTGTAAAGATAACTTTGGATGGAGAGGGAGAGATGCAAACAATAAAGTTATCTGATGAAATTATGAAAGAGGACAAAACCATAATTGAAGATTTAATTGTTGCAGCACATAATAGTGCTAAATCTCAACTTAAATCAAAAACAACTGAGGAAATTTCAAAAGCAACTGGAGGTTTTGGAATTCCTGGTTTTAAATGGCCTTTATAATAGATGCAAAACATCAGTGAGATAGAAGAATTAATTAAATTAATTTCAAAACTTCCAGGTTTAGGTCCCAAATCAGCTAAAAGAATTGTTTTAAAATTAATAAATAATCGTGACGAACTTGTAAAACCTATGGCAAATACATTGGCGCAAGTTTATAAAAAATGTAGTTAGATGCAATTCATGTGGTGCATTAAAGTCAAATTCAAATGGATGCCTAAATTGTGAGAACACAAAAGAAAAATATAATAAAATTTGTGTAGTAGAGGATATTGCAGACCAATGGTCGATTGAAAATTCAAATATCTTTCAGGGCTATTTTCATATTTTAGGAGGGACAATTTCTTCAGTTGGCCAAAGAAAAGAAGATTTGTTAATTAACTCATTAGTTGAAAGAGTTAATAGAGATAAAATTGAAGAGGTAATTCTTGCAACTAGTGCAACGGTAGAAGGTCAAACAACTGCATATTATATTCAAGATAGTCTAAAAAATTTAGATGTTAAAATTACTAAATTAGCACAAGGTTTACCAGTAGGAGGAGAGATTGAAAGTCTAGATGATGGGACTTTATTTTCTGCTTTTAAAAATCGATCTAATTTGGTTTCGAACTCAGATTAGATTTTTTTTTTAACCTATTTAAATGAAGTAATGGTTCAGTATAACCTGAAGGTTGCTCTTTACCTTTAAAAACTAAATCACACGCTGTTTGAAACGCTATTGAGTTTTCATAATCACTACTCATTTTAACATATAGTGGATCATCTTTGTTTTGGTCATCTACTATTTTAGCCATCTCTTTCATTATTTCAGTTACTTGTATTTTTGTTGTAATTCCATGATGTATCCAGTTTGCTATATGTTGGGATGAAATTCTTAGTGTTGCTCTATCTTCCATCAAGCCTATATTGTTAATATCAGGAACTTTTGAACAACCCACACCTTGATCGACCCATCTAACAACATAACCCAATAAGGTTTGCGCTGAATTAGAAATTTCTTTGTTTATATCTTCCACAGACCAATTTGGTCTGTCTGCTATTGGGATTGTTAAGAGATCATCAAGCTTAGCTGGCTCTCTATCAATTAATTTTTTTTGTTCATTGAAAATATTTATTTCATGATAATGTAAAGCATGTAATGCAGCTGCTGTTGGAGAAGGAACCCATGCACAGTTTGCTCCTGCTTTTAAGTGTCCTGTTTTTTGTTCCATCATATCTTTCATTTTATCGGGCATTGCCCACATTCCTTTTCCAATTTGAGCTTTACCAGAAAACCCACAACTTAAACCAATATCAACATTGTTATTTTCGTAAGCAGTAATCCATTTAGATGATTTCATGTCACCTTTTTTAATCATAGGACCAGCTTCCATTGATGTATGCATTTCATCACCAGTTCTATCTAGGAAGCCAGTATTGATAAAAAAAACTCTATTTTTAAGACTTCTAATACACTCTTTTAAATTTGCTGATGTTCGTCTTTCTTCATCCATAATTCCAATCTTACAAGTGTACTTAGGTAAATTTAGAACTTCTTCAACTTTAGAAAAAATTAAATCTGTAAATGCTGTCTCGTCTGGACCATGCATTTTAGGTTTTACAATATAAACCGATCCAGTTCTTGAATTATTTTTATTTTTAACATCGTGTAGCGCAGCTGCCGTTGTTATAAATGCATCCATAATACCCTCAGGTATTTCACTTCCATCACTTAATAAAATTGAAGGGTTAGTCATTAAATGACCAACGTTTCTTACAAGTAATAAACTTCTACCATGTAACTTTAAACCTTTGCCATCTTTTGAGATATAGCTTCTGTGTGGATTTAATTTTCTCTCAAACAATTTTCCTTCTTTTTCAAATTTTGACTTAAGGTCTCCTTTCATAAGACCTAGCCAATTTCGATAACAAATAATTTTATCTTCTGAGTCAACTGCTGCTACACTATCTTCATTATCACAAATTGTTGACACTGCTGACTCTAGTATTATGTCACTAATACCTGCATGATCTTGTTGGGCAGCAAAAGCTCTCGAGTCTTTTAAAATTTCAATATGTAAATTATTATTTTTTAGAATAATTGCAGATGGATTATCACTTTCACCCCTATGTCCAACAAATTTATTTTCGTCCTCCAAATCAAAAATATCCGCACCTTTTAAAACTTTTAATTTCCCATATTTTACAGCAAAACTTGTAATTTTATTCCAACTCAATCCAGCTAACGGAAAGTACTTATCTAAAAAATCTCTCCCATATTTTATAACCATTTCACCTCTTAGAGGATCATATCTTTCAGACACACTATCTTCAGACTGTTCAATTACATCCGTACCATAAAGACTATCATATAAACTCATCCATCTTGCATTCGCAGCATTTAATGCATATCTCGCATTCATGACAGGTACAACCAACTGAGGGCCTGCTATATTTGCAATTTCTTCATCGACATTTTCAGTTTCTATTTTAAAATCAGGCCCCTCATTTTTTAAATAACCAATTTCTAATAAAAATTTTTTATACTCATCTGAATTAAATTCTTTCCCTTTATTTTTGATATGCCAATCATCAATTTTCTTCTGCAAATTTTCTCTAAATTTAATTAATTCTTTATTTTTTGGTGCAAGCTCATCAAGGGTTTTTTCCATACCCGACCAAAAATTTTCTGAAGATACATTCGTATTCTTTAATAATTCATCATTTACAAAGTTTGATAGCTTTTCAGATACTTTTAAATTATTAATTTTAATGTATTTTTCTTGCATAGCACTTAAGTTCGTACCCCATCTGTATTTTTGCCTGAGAGCTTTACTCCTTCGGCGGAAATCAATCTCTTTCCAGAGTGTTATGCTTTAATCGGTCCTTTTGCCTGAGAGTTTCCGGGGTGGTTGCTCCTTCGGCGCTACAAAAGTAATCTCTCCCGATAATGAATTTGTATCTGTTAAATGATTTAAGTCAATTAATAAGAATTACACCTTATTTAATATCATTTTATTGCCTTTTTTGTATTTTAACCATCCGTTATAAATAAAACATGAAAAATTATCTAAATTTTGAAACAGAAATTAAAGATCTAGAAAACGAACTAGAAAAATTGAAAGATCCTTATAATCAAGAGGGATTATCAGAAGTCGATACTCAAAAAATTTCAAGTACTCAAACAGAAATAGATGAAAAATTAAAAAATATTTATTCCAATTTAGATCCTTGGCAGACTACTATGGTTGCTCGTCACGAAGATAGACCTAAAGCAAAATTTTTTATTGATAATTTGTTTGATGATTTCATCTCACTATCTGGAGATAGATATTATGGAGAAGATAAATCGGTTTTAACTGGATTTGCAAAATTTAATGGAAAATCAGTTTTAGTGATAGGCCAAGAAAAAGGAGAAGATCTTGATAGCAGAATAGAAAGAAATTTTGGAATGATGAGGCCAGAGGGTTATAGAAAAACTATTAGGTTAATGAACTTAGCAAACAAATTTAATATTCCTATAATTTCTTTTATTGATACTCCAGGAGCATATCCTGGTGTAGGTGCTGAAGAACGAGGACAAGCTGAAGCAATTGCAAAATCAATCGAGTGCTGTATGGAGCTTAAAGTTCCAACTATTGCAATAATTATAGGCGAGGGTGGTTCTGGTGGAGCAATAGCATTAGCCTCATCAAATAAAGTCCTTATGCTAGAAAATGCGATTTATTCAGTAATATCTCCTGAGGGGTGTGCAACTATTCTATGGAGAGATCCAAAAAAAATGCTTGATGCTGCAAAAGCCATGAAACTTTCAGCTAAAGATTTACTTAAGTTAAAAGTTATTGATGAAATAATTGACGAGCCATTAGGTGGTGCACATAGAGATAGAGATATCATATTAAACAACGTTAGAGAAACTTTAACAAAAAATTTAAGTTATTTTGATGAATTATCTTCCGAAGAAATAATGAATGAGAGAAAAAACAAATTTCTTAAAATTGGAAGAAACGATGGTTTTATGTCTAGTACTGAAGATCTAAGTACATTAACCATTAAGAAAAATAATTTTAATCAAATTTTTAAATCCAAAAAAATATTATTCGCAATTATTGGTGGATTAATTTTAATGTCTACAATTTTTTTATTAATTTAAATTTTATAAAGCACCACAACAGTGCTTAAATTTCTTACCAGAACCACAATAACATGGCTCATTTCTCCCTATTTTTTTATTTTTTGCAATTTCTTTATATTTATCCTCTCTTTTATTTTCATTATTTTGGTTTGTTTCGACTACAACTTTTAAATTCATAAGGATTGTTACATAATCTGATTTTAATTTTTCCAGAAGATTTGAAAATAATTCAAATGCTTCTTTTTTATATTCAACTAATGGATCTCTCTGACCATAAGATCTTAAACCTATTACTTGTCTTAATTGTTCCAAATATTGGATATGTGATTTCCAATTTAAATCGATTGATTGTAGAAAAATTCTTTTTTCAATTTCTTTTGCATGATCTTCACCTAGAAGTTTAATCCGGTCATTTCTTGTTTCTTGAAATTTACTTGAAATCTTTTCTCTAAAATCTTTATCTTTTGCCTCAATTAAATCTTTAAACTCAGTTTCTTCAAAACTTTTTCCAACTATTTGCTTAGTTTTATTATTAAATTCATTGCTTTTTGGATTGGATAAATTTGAAATTTTTAACTTAATTAAATCATCAGATATTTCTTTTAAAAATTCATTAGAATAATCAAAGATATTTTCACTGTTCATCGCATTTTTTCTTTGTGAAAACACAACATGTCTTTGATCATTGAGAACATTATCAAATTTGATAAGTGTTTTTCTTATATCAAAATTTCTAGCTTCCACTTTCTGCTGTGCTCTCTCTAATGCTTTATTTATCCATGGATGATCAATACTTTCACCGTCTTTAAGTCCAAGTTTTTCAAGCATACTATTCATCGACTCTGATCCAAAAATTCTCATTAAATCATCCTCTAGACTAACGTAAAATACAGAACTACCTTCATCTCCTTGTCTTCCAGATCTTCCTCTAGCTTGGTTATCGACTCTTCTAGATTCCATTCTCTCTGTGCCAATTACAAATAAACCACCTAAGGATTTAATTTTATCTTTATTTATTTTAAGCCGGTCTTCAGGAATAGAACCTTTCTTACCACCAAGTTGGATATCAACTCCTCTTCCCGAAATACTTGTTGTAATAATTAATGAATTCTCCTTCCCTGCATTTGCAATTATCTCCGCTTCATTTTCATGATTTTTTGCATTTAAAACTACATGTTTAATATTTTTTTGATTTAACAAATTTGAATAAACTTCAGATTTATTAATACTTGAGGTAAATACTAAAATAGGCTGACCTAATTTGTTTTTTTCAATTATTTTTTCTATAATTGCATCATTCTTTTCTTTTTCTGTTCTAAAAATTAAATCATTAAAATCTTTTCGGATCATTTCTTTATTTGTTGGAATAGCAACAACAGGTAGATTATAAATTTCAAAAAATTCTTCAGACTCTGTAGCAGCTGTACCAGTACAACCAGATATTTTTTTATAAAGTTTAAAATAATTTTGATAAGTTATAGAAGCTAAAGTTTGATTTTCTGCCTGTACTTTAATTTTTTCTTTTGCTTCCAATGCCTGATGCAAACCATCTCCAAAACGTCTACCTTCTAGAATTCTTCCAGTAAGTTCATCAATAATTTTAAGATTCCCGTCTTTAACAATATAGTCTCTACCCTTTTCAAACAAATGATTAGCTCGCAAAGCTTGATTAACATGGTGAACTAAGTGTAAATTTTCAGGGTCATAAAAATTATTATTTTTTAAAATTCCAGCGTTAGAAAAAAGTTTTTCAACATTATTAATCCCATCATTTGTTAATAAAATACTCTTTTCTTTTTCATCTATTTCAAAGTCTTTATTGTTTAAGATTTTAATTAGTTTATCAATTGCTAGATATTGGGCAGTTTTATCCTCAGCTGCTCCTGAAATTATCAAAGGTGTTCTTGCCTCATCAATCAAGCATGAATCTATTTCATCTACTATTGAAAAATTATGATCTCTCTGAACCATTTGCTTTTCAGAAAATTTCATATTATCTCTTAAATAGTCAAAACCTAATTCACTATTGGTTGCATAAGTGATATCACAATTATAGTTTTTTTTACGTTCAGCATCATCTTGATAGTTGTTAATAAACCCTGATGTAAGGCCTAGAAAATTATAAATCTGTCCCATTTCTAAAGAGTCTCTTTTTGCAAGATAATCATTAACAGTTACTATATGAACACCTTTGCCGCTTAATGCGTTTAAATAAGCAGCGAGCGTAATGGTCAGAGTTTTTCCTTCTCCAGTTCTCATTTCCGCAATTTTACCCTGATGTAAGGCTACACCTCCGATTAACTGAACGTTAAAGTGTCTTTCATTTCGTGTTCTTTTTGCTGTCTCTCTAACTAAAGCAAAAGCTTCAGGAAGTAATTCATCTAAAGATTTACCGTTCTTAATTTGATTTTTAAATTCATTAGTTTTTTTTGGAAAATCGGCGTCATTTAAATTTTTAAAATTTTCCTCAAGTAAGTTTATTTTTTCAACAATTTTACCAATGCTATCTAGCTCTTTTTGATTACTAGATTTGATAAATTTTGTTATAAAATTTAATGGGTTAAACATTACTATTTGATTTATTCTTTACTTATATTGTTTAATATATGTATTAAATAAATAATTTAAACAAAATGGGAATTAATTTAACAAATTTTTTATCATCTCAATCAAAAAATACTAAAATGATTGATTTTCAAGACCTTGATCATTTGGATGGTCTTTCAATTTCAGTTGTTTCAGCAAATTTATATAAAGATATCAGAGATGATTTAACAATGTTTTATTTCAGAAAAGGCGCTAATTATGCTTCTGTTTATACTCAGTCAAAAATAGTGTCTGAAAATATAAAATGGAATATTAACCAAAGACCAAAAAAAATATATGCTCTTATAGTAAATACAAGAAATGCGAATGCTTTTACTGGAAAGCAAGGTTATGAAAGCTTAAAAAAAATAGCAGATTTAACCACAAAACAATTAAATAAAAAACAAGAGGAGGACGAGGATAATCCTAAGAAAATTTCATCAAAAAATATAATTTTTGGTTGCACGGGCACTATCGGAGAAATTTTTCCATGTGAAAAAATTTCTAACAATATTCCAAATTTAATAAATAAAATTCGTTATACCCAAAATAAATTTATTTGGATGAAGGCAGCACTTGCAATGATGACTACAGATACAAAGCCAAAATTAGCCATGGAGGAATGTTATATTGGAAGTGAAAAAGTAAAAATATATGGAATAGCTAAAGGATCAGGAATGATTCATCCAAATATGGCTACAACACTCGTATATATATTTACAGATGCAACTTTATCTAATGATATTTTAGGAAAATTATTAAAAAAAAATATTACAAATACATTTAATGCTATTTCTTGTGATGGGGACACTAGTACCAATGATATGGCAACTATTTTTGCAACTAATGAAGTAAGAAATTATCATGTAAGAAGTGTGAATGAAAATAAAATTATAAATTTTGACAAAGCTCTAAATAATGTTCTTTTGAATCTAGCTAAAAGGGTTGTTTCAGATGGTGAAGGAGCATCAAAATTCATAACAATAAATGTTAGTAAATGTAAAAATGAGATAGATGCAAAAAAAATTGCCTTTTCAGTTGCAAATTCTCCATTAGTTAAAACTGCAATTTCTGGAGAAGACCCAAATTGGGGACGAGTTATAATGGCAATTGGAAAAGCAGGGCCTAAGATTAATTTAAAAAAATTATTAATTAAGTTTGGAAATATAATAATAGTAGAAGGCGGAAAATTTAATAATAGCTACGATGAAATACAAACAGCAAAGTATATGAAATCTGAAAATATAGAGATAAATATTGAAACTTTTACAGGAAAGAAAAGCTTTACAGCTTATACAATGGATTTAACAAAAAAATATATTGAAATTAATGCTGATTACAGAAGTTAGGTTATTGAAAAATCAAATTGTACAATTAACTTAGAATTATGATCAAATATAGACTTCTTTGTAAAAATTGTGATTTAAAATTTGATAGTTGGTTTGCATCTTCAAATGAATTTGAAAGATTGAAAAAGAAAAAACTTTTGAATTGTCATAATTGTAATTCATTCAAAGTTGAAAAAACAATTATGGCCCCTCAATTAATTAATAGTAATTCAAAAATGATTAAAAAAGTCGATTTTGAAAAATACAATAAGGTTAAAAAAACTATAATTGGTTATCAAAAATTTATTAAAGAAAATTTTAAGTACGTTGGTGATAATTTTGCTTATGAGGCTAGATCAATTCATTATAATAGTAAAAAAAAATCGAAAGGTATTTATGGAAGCGCATCAAAGGAAGATTTAAAAGAATTAAAAGAAGAAGGCATAGATGCTCAAATGATCCCTTGGATAGATGAAAGTGAAAATTAGTTTTTAATAAACTTTCCAATATAGTTTACAGATAAATCTTTGGAAATACTCCATTCATCCTTAATAATATCAAAATTCATGCCGTTTAAATTATTGAGAGATAAATCGTATTTTGTTAAAATTCTATTAAGATCCTCAGGTTTAACAAATTTTTCCCAATCATGTGTTCCTATTGGTAGCCATCTTAAAATATACTCTGCCCCAATAATTGCAAAAACATAAGATTTTAAAGTTCTATTTATTGTTGCAACAAACATTAGTCCATTTTTTTTCAAAAGTTTTGAACAGGACTTTAAAAAAAAATCTAAATCTTCAACATGTTCAACAATTTCCATATTCAAAATGACATCAAATTTTTTTTTAATTTTAAGTTTTTCAGGTGATGAACATAAATAATTTATTTTTAATTTACTTTTTTTTGAATGGAGTTTTGCAATTTTTATATTTTTATCAGATGCATCAATACCTGTTACATTGGCACCCATTCTTGAAATTGGTTCAGATAATAATCCTCCACCACATCCGATATCTAAAATATTTATTCCACATAAAGGTTTTGATTTATTTTTTAATTTGAAATTATTTATTATACTTTCCTTTATATATTTAATTCTTATTGGATTAAATTTATGAAGTGGTTTGAATTTACCTTCTGGATCCCACCATTCATTAGCTATTTTAGAAAATTTATCTATTTCTTTTTTATTTACACTAGTCATTGAGATAAATAGTTGACATAATAATTAAGATGTATTTTATCCATTATTTATTAAATATTAATAATTAAAGCTAGCATGAAAACGGTTGTATTAAAATTTGGCGGAACATCTGTAGGAACTGTAGATAGAATTAAAAAGGTATGTAAAATAATTGCTTTTTACAAAAATAATAAAAATAGAGTTGTTGTTGTTGCGTCAGCTATGAGTGGTGTGACAAATGAATTGGTAAATAAATCTAAATTGATTAGTAACAATTTTGATAAAGCAGAATATGATGCACTAGTTTCAACTGGAGAACAGGTGTCATGTGCACTTATCGCGGGAAGATTAAAAAATAATGGATTTAAATCAAGATCTTGGACGTCATGGCAATTACCCATTTTAACAGATGGTCCCCATTCTAGTGCAAGAATTTGTTCAGTAGGTATTAAAGAGCTGAATAAATATATTAAGTTCGGTGGGATACCTGTAATTACAGGTTTTCAAGGTGTCAGTAATGATTTTAGAATCACCACTATAGGAAGAAGTGGATCTGATGCAACTGCAATTATGCTTGCAAAATTTATTAAAGCCGATGAGTGTATAATTTATACTGATGTAGATGGAGTTTATACTACAGATCCAAGGCAATATAAAAAAGCGAAAAAAATTAAAAAAATATTTTATGACGAGATGTTAGAAATGGCATCACTTGGATCAAAAGTAATGCAGCCTACATCAGTCCAGGATGCAAAGTTAAATAAAATTGATATTAAAGTTAAATCTTCTTTTGTTGCAAAAAGTGGAACTTTAATAACAGCTTCTAAAAAAATTTTTAGCAATCAAATTATAACTGGAATTTCATCAACAAAAAATGATGCTAAAATTACAATTGTAGGTGTAAGGGATAGACCTGGAGTAGCAGCATCAATTTTTAGACCACTATCTAAAAATTTAATAAATGTTGATATGGTTGTTCAAAATATTTCTCAAAATGGAAAAGAAACAGATTTAACATTTACTATTAAGTCTGAGGATTTAAAAAAAACTGAAAGGTTAATTAAAAAAAATAAGTCAATATCATATAAAAAATTATCTTTTGATAAAGATTTATCAAAAGTTTCTATTATTGGGGTAGGAATGATTACTACTCCAGGAATAACTTATAGAATGTTTCAAGCGTTAGCCTCAAAAAAAATAAATATTCTTGTAATATCTACCTCCGAAATAAAAATTTCAGTTCTTATTTCTTCCAAGAATGTTAAAAAAGCTGTAGCAGTCTTACATAAAGAATTTAAACTAGACTAATTTTATGAGCCTTAGGCCTTTTAGAAATATTGAAAGAAAAAAAACTAAAGTAATTAATGTTGGAGACGTAAAGGTTGGAGGAAATAATCCAATTTCAGTTCAATCTATGACTAATACACTGACAACCGATGTGTTGGCAACGATAAAACAAATTCAAGAAATTCACGAGGAAGGTGCTGATATTGTAAGAGTGTCTTGCCCAGATGAAGACTCTTCAAGAGCGTTAAAAGAAATTACCAAAAATGTTCAAATCCCAATAATTGCTGATATTCATTTCCATTATAAAAGGGCAATCGAAGCTGCAGAGAATGGTGCAAAGTGTTTAAGAATTAATCCGGGTAATATTGGTGATAAGGAAAAAATTCATGATGTACTTAAAGCTGCAAAAGATAATGATTGTTCAATTAGAGTCGGTGTAAATGCTGGATCTTTAGAAAAAGATATATTGGAAAAATATAAAGAACCATGTCCAGAGGCATTAGTGGAGAGTGCTCTAAGAAATATAAAAATTTTAGAGGATCAAGATTTTTTTAATTTTAAAGTAAGTGTAAAGTCATCAGACGTATTTTTATCTATAGCCGCATATAGACAACTTTCCAAAGTAGTTGATTATCCCTTGCATTTAGGAATAACTGAGGCAGGAAGCTTTGTAACAGGTAGTATTAAGTCTTCCATAGGTCTTGGTTCACTTCTTATGGACGGTATTGGTGATACAATAAGAGTATCTTTATCTGATGACCCTGTAAAAGAAGTCAAAATTGGAAATGAAATATTAAAATCATTAGGATTAAGAAATAGAGGTGTAAAAATAATATCTTGTCCATCCTGTGCAAGACAAGCATTTCAAGTAATTGATACAGTAAAAATTCTAGAAGAAAAGTTATCACATATCAAAACCCCAATAACTCTATCTATAATAGGATGTGTGGTGAATGGTCCAGGAGAAGCGGCTTTGACTGATATTGGTATAACTGGCGGGGGCAAAGGAAATAATATGCTCTATTTATCAGGTCTTCAGAACCAAAAAGTTTCGACTGGTGAAATTGTAAATAAAGTAGTCTCTGAAGTTGAAAAAAAAGCTGCAGAATTAGAAAAAAAATAAATCAATGATTCCTACAAAAACAATTGAAGAGCTTATTTCAAAACACTCTAATTTAGAAAAAGAACTTTCCTCTGGTGAATTAGACAAAAAATTATTTGCAGAAAAATCTAAAGAATATTCTGATATTAATGAAATTATTGATATTGCAAAAAAATATACTTCTTTTGAAAATGATAAAAAGGATTTAGAGAAAATTTTAGATGAACAAACCTTAGATAATGAGCTTAAAAAAATGGCTGAGATTGAATTATTAGATTTAAAATCTCAAAATGAAATTAATGAAAAAAAACTAAAACTATTTTTATTACCAAAAGACGAGGCAGATAAAAAAAATGCAATTATTGAAATTAGAGCAGGAACAGGAGGATTGGAAGCTAGTTTATTTGCATCAGACTTGTTTAAAATGTATGAAAAAGTAAGTAACAAAAAAAAATGGTCATTAGAATTAATATCAATATCAAGAAGTGATGCAGGGGGATTAAAAGAAGTTATAGCTTCTATAAAAGGTCATAATATTTATTCAACATTAAAATATGAAAGTGGAGTTCATAGAGTGCAAAGAGTTCCGGATACGGAAACACAAGGAAGAGTACATACATCAGCAGCTACAGTTGCTGTATTGCCTGAAGTAGAAGAGGTTGATCTAAAAATAAACGATATAGATCTAAGAATTGATGTATTCAGAGCGGGTGGGCCTGGAGGGCAATCTGTTAATACAACAGATAGTGCTGTTAGAATAACACATATACCAACGGGTTTATCTGTATCTCAACAAGATGAAAAGTCTCAGCATAAAAATAAAGCTAAAGGTATGAAAATTTTGAGGGCTCGCCTTTATGAGCTTGAAAGATCTAGAATTGACCAAGAAAGGTCTCAAGACCGTAAGACAAAGATTGGTACAGGAGATAGATCAGAGAGAATAAGAACTTATAATTTTCCACAAGGTAGAGTAACAGATCATCGAATAAATTTAACACTTCATAAATTAGATGAATTTTTGGAAGGAGAGGCGTTTGATGAAATGATAGAGTCTTTAACATTGCAAGCTCAAGAGGAAAGTTTAAGTAATTTAAAATAGATGAATATTGAATCAGCAATTATTGAAGGTGCTAGAATATTAAAAGATCAATCTATATTGACTGCAAATTTAGACTCCGAAATTTTGATGTCTAAAGCAATAGATAAAGATAAAAAATATATTTTTTTAAATTTAAAAAAGAAAATTAATGATGAAGATTTAGCTTTTTTTAAATCACTAATAAAAAAAAGATCTCTAAGAGAACCTATTGCTTATTTAATTAATAAAAAGTTATTTTGGAATTCAGAATTCAAGGTAACAAGACATACATTGATACCTAGACCTGATACGGAATTAATTGTTGAAAGCGCACTTAGATTAACTCAACAGAAAAACAAAATAAATATTTTAGATATCGGAATTGGCTCTGGTTGTATAATTTTATCAATTTTAAAAGAACGAACTAATTTCTATGGAACAGGAATAGACGTTAGTAAAAACTCTCTAAATATAAGTAAAATTAATGCTATTAAGTTAAATGTTAATTCAAGATTAAAATTATATAAAACAGATGTTGACAAATTCTTTCTGGGCAAATATGATTTGATTGTTTCTAATCCTCCTTATATTAATAAACATACTATTAAAAATCTGGAGTGCGATGTTAGACAATATGAGCCAAAAATTGCTCTTAATGGTGGATTAGATGGATTATCAGAAATCAGAAAAGTAATAAAAAAATCATCTGAACTGATTAAAAAAAACGGGAAATTTATTTTGGAGATTGGATTTGATCAAAAAAATAAAGTAATAGGATTATTAAAAAAAGAGAGATTTTATATAAATTATATAAAAAAAGATCTTGGTAATAATGATAGATGTATAATTAGTACTAAAATTTAAATAACTAAAATCATGGTAACATTTAGAAACAACAATAATAATAGAAGAAATAACTTTCGAAGAAATGATCGCAATTTCAAATCTAATGTTGAAAGGCAAAAATTCAGCACAAATTTTTCAAACAATGAAAATTTTAAAAGGAAGGCTCCTGGTAGAAATAATCATAATGCCCCAAAGTTAATAGAAAAGTATAACGACTTGGCAAGAGAAGCTCTATCAAATGGTGATAAAATTCTCTCGGAAAATTATTTACAGCATGCAGACCATTTTACAAGAATTTTAAATGAAAAAGAGAGTTTTAGAAGAGAGAAATTTTTGGAAAATAAAAATGAAAAAATGAATGGTTCTTCAGATGAAATATTAGAAACAATAGAAGACGCATCGAAAATGAATAAAATTCAAGATCAAAAAGAAGATAGTGAAGTTAAAAAAATCGCAAAATCTCAATCAGAAATTAATTAATTTAATCCAATAATTTTTTCAGACTTTAGCACATCTAATTTTATTTTTTTTGTTTCAAATAATTTTCTTTTAACACCTTTTAAAATCTTTCCTGAAGGAAGTTTTAATTTTTGAGAATTGACTTTTTTCCCATTCACAATTACCTCGTAATGTAAATGAGGTCCAGTAGATTTACCTGTTGATCCAACAAAACCAATAGTTTGACCTTGCTTAACTCTTACACCAACTTTTATTCCTCTGGCAAATTTAGACATATGAGCATAAACAGTTTCATACGTTGAATTATGTTTAATTTTTACACAGTTACCTCCACCTCCACACCAGCCTACTTTTTTTATAACCCCATCACCTGATGCCATAATTGGAGTCCCCATTGGTGCTGCGAAATCTGTACCACGGTGCATTTTATTAAAACCATCAATAGGGTGTTTTCGCATTCCAAATGGCGAAGATAATCTGGCACCATTTATTGGTGTTTTCATTAAAGCTTTTTTCACACTTTTGCCATTTTGATCATAATGTCCTTCATTTCCTTTATCATCAAAATAATACAAACTATTATCCTGACCACTGAGTTTTAAATTTGCAAATAGAATTTCTCCTGTTTCAACAATTTCGTTTTTTTCATTTAAAAATAATTCATACATAATTTGAAATTTATCTTGTTTTCTAATATCTCTTTGAAAATCAACTTGGAAACCATATATACTTGCAAAAGAAACAATAATATTTGCAGGAATATTTTGATCTGAAGCTGATTTATATAAGCTTTGTAGGATTACATTCTCTTTATAAACAATTTCTTTATTAAGCTTAATAAATAATATTTTTTCATTAAAACTATCTTTCTCAAAATCTCTAGTTAAGTTTATTTTTTGTGAATTTGATACTTGAAAAGTAAATTCTTCAATTTTATTATTTGTTTTGTCTATGCTAAGCTGAATTATCTGCTTTGTATTAAGCTTATTTAAATCAACTTTTTTTTGAAGTGCCTTTTTTAGCTTAATAATTTCATCTTTATCAATTGAGTAATTTTCCAAAATTTTATCAAAAGTTTCTCCTGAATTAATTTTGTGTTTTATTTTTTTATATTTTGGTTCAAGATTTTCAATTAAATGACTTAAGGTTTTTTTTAGGTAAACATTATCAATAAAATTGTTATAAGTTTCTCTGTTAGTCTTTTTGGCATAGTTAAAATAACTTGTAGATGAGATAGTAAAAAAAATTAAAAATATTAATAAATGAATCTCTAAATTTCTCTTAATTTTATTTTTAAAATATTTAATCATCTGAATTTAAATGAATTTTAATTATTAGATCAAAGAGTAATAAATATCAAAAAAAACCCTTAAAATAGGCGAATTTTCTCGTTTTTTTTATTGTTAATTGCTTGATTTCCTAAAATTTTAGCCTATAAGCACTGAACTTTCTCATTATAATTATTGTTAACACAATAAATAAGTGAGGATTATTGAGCCTTTTTTGCTCAATTAGCTATTTTAAAAGTAAAAATTTAAGAAGAGAAGTGTGGACGGTTAAGGTTACCGAAATTTGTCGTACACACTTCAATCACATATAAATTTTATTCTTAGAATTTATATGGAAGCTAGTGTGCGCCGTTTTTAAACTTGAGAGTTTGATCATGGCTCAGAACGTACGCTGGCGGCACGCCTAACACATGCAAGTCGAACGAAGTAGCAATACTTAGTGGCAGACGGGTGAGTAACATGTAGGTATCTGCCCTTTGGCCTGGAATAACACGAGGAAACTTGTGCTAATACCGGATAAGTCTTTACGGAGAAAGCTTTATGCACCATTGGATGAGCCTGCACTTGATTAGTTTGTTGGTGGGGTAATGGCCTACCAAGACTGTGATCAATAGCTGATTTGAGAGGATGATCAGCCACATTGGGACTGAGACACGGCCCAAACTCCTACGGGAGGCAGCAGTGGGGAATCTTGCACAATGGAGGAAACTCTGATGCAGCGATGCCGCGTGAGTGAAGAAGGCCTTTGGGTTGTAAAGCTCTTTCGTCGGGGAAGAAAATGACTGTACCCGAATAAGAAGGTCCGGCTAACTTCGTGCCAGCAGCCGCGGTAATACGAAGGGACCTAGCGTAGTTCGGAATTACTGGGCTTAAAGAGTTCGTAGGTGGTTGAAAAAGTTGGTGGTGAAATCCCAGAGCTTAACTCTGGAACTGCCATCAAAACTTTTCAGCTAGAGTATGATAGAGGAAAGCAGAATTTCTAGTGTAGAGGTGAAATTCGTAGATATTAGAAAGAATACCAATTGCGAAGGCAGCTTTCTGGATCATTACTGACACTGAGGAACGAAAGCATGGGTAGCGAAGAGGATTAGATACCCTCGTAGTCCATGCCGTAAACGATGTGTGTTAGACGTTGGAAATTTATTTTCAGTGTCGCAGCGAAAGCAATAAACACACCGCCTGGGGAGTACGACCGCAAGGTTAAAACTCAAATGAATTGACGGGGACCCGCACAAGTAGTGGAGCATGTGGTTTAATTCGAAGATACGCGCAGAACCTTACCAACACTTGACATGTTCGTCGCGACTCTAAGAGATTAGAGTTTTCGGTTCGGCCGGACGAAACACAGGTGCTGCATGGCTGTCGTCAGCTCGTGTCGTGAGATGTTGGGTTAAGTCCCGCAACGAGCGCAACCCTCACTTTTAGTTGCCATCATTTAGTTGGGCACTCTGAAAGAACTGCCAGTGATAAGCTGGAGGAAGGTGGGGATGACGTCAAGTCCTCATGGCCCTTACGTGTTGGGCTACACACGTGCTACAATGGTATCTACAACAGGAAGCAAGACGGCGACGTTAAGCAAATCCTTAAAAGATACCTCAGTTCGGATTGCACTCTGCAACTCGAGTGCATGAAGCTGGAATTACTAGTAATCGTGGATCAGCGTGCCACGGTGAATGCGTTCCCGGGTCTTGTACACACCGCCCGTCACACCATGGGAGTTGGTTCTACCTTAAGGCAAGGTTTAAAACCCTTGACCACGGTATAGTCAGCGACTGGGGTGAAGTCGTAACAAGGTAGCCGTAGGGGAACCTGCGGCTGGATTACCTCCTTTCTAAGGATGAATGAAAGTAAGATTTCATTCTAAATAATACACAGGCAATGTTGACCGTCCTCATTTCTCTTCTTAAAGTAGTGTTTCTCTTTGCATAGGGGCCGGTAGCTCAGTTGGTTAGAGCACACCCTTGATAAGGGTGGGGTCGAAAGTTCGAGTCTTTCTCGGCCCACCAATTTATGATCACGGGGGATTAGCTCAGCTGGGAGAGCGCCTGATTTGCATTCAGGAGGTCAGCGGTTCGATCCCGCTATCCTCCACCAAAAACACTTAGTTATAAAAATTCGTAAATATAAATAATAATTAATATCAATATCTATATCCGAACATTAGTAATGTTATTAGCTAATGTTCAAAATAAAAATTTGATTCAACACAGAATTTTTTTCTGTGCATAAATCAAGCGTTTAAGGGCGTGTAGTGGATGCCTTGGCACTGAAAGCCGATGAAGGACGTGATATACTGCGATAAGTTTCGGGGAGCTGTATGTAAGTTTTGATCCGAAAATTTCCGAATGGGGAAACCCACCATTTTATATGGTACTTTAAACTGAATACATAGGTTTAAAGAGACAACCTGGAGAACTGAAACATCTAAGTAACCAGAGGAAAAGAAATCAATTGAGATTCCGTTAGTAGTGGCGAGCGAACGCGGACTAGGCCAGTAGTTTTGTTGAAAAAATTTGAATAGTTTGGAAATGCTAACCATAGAGGGTGATAGTCCCGTATGAGTAACGTTTAACAAAATTCTTGAGTAAAGCGGGACACGTGAAATCCTGCTCGAATATAGGGGGACCACCCTCTAAGCCTAAATACTCTTCAGTGACCGATAGTGAACTAGTACCGTGAGGGAAAGGTGAAAAGAACCCCTATTAGGGGAGTGAAATAGAACCTGAAACCGCATGCCTACAATCAGTCGAAGCTCTTTTTAGAGTGACGGCGTACCTTTTGTATAATGGGTCAGTGACTTAATTTATTAAGCAAGCTTAAGCCATCTAGGTGTAGGCGTAGCGAAAGCAAGTCTTAATAGGGCGATAAGTTTAATGAATTAGACCCGAAAACGAATGAGCTTACCATGAGCAGGTTGAAAGTTGGGTAACACCAACCGGAGGACCGAACCAGTTGACGTTGAAAAGTCTTTGGATGACTTGTGGTAAGGGGTGAAAGGCCAACCAAATTCGTAGATAGCTGGTTTTCCGCGAAAACTATTTAGGTAGTGCGTTGAATAAATAGACATTTAGAGGTAGAGCACTAAATGGGCTAGGGGGAAGAGATTCTTACCAAACCTAATAAAACTCCGAATGCTAAATGTTGTTCTTCAGCAGACAGACTGTGGGTGCTAAGGTCCATGGTCGAGAGGGAAAGAGCCCAGACCACCAGATAAGGTCCCCAAATTATGATTAAGTGTGAAAGGATGTGGAAATTCCTTAACAGCCGGGAGGTTGGCTTAGAAGCAGCCATCCTTTAAAGATAGCGTAACAGCTCACCGGTCTAATAGAGTTTCTGCGCCGAAGATGTAACGGGGCTAAAATCATATACCGAATCTGTGGATTTGTAATTTTTTCGAAAATTGCAACTGGTAGCGGAACGTTCTGTAAGCCTGCGAAGGGATACCCGTGAGGGATCCTGGAGGTATCAGAAGTGCGAATGCTGACATAAGTAACGATAAAAGAAGTGAAAAACTTCTTCGCCGAAAATCCAAGGGTTTCTGCGCAAGGTTAATCCGCGCAGAGTTAGTCGGCACCTAAGGCGAGGGCGAAAGCCGTAGTCGATGGAAATAAGGTTAATATTCCTTAACCAGATGGTAGTGACGAATCTTGTAAGTTGTGAGTTCTTAATGGATTGAGCTTGCCGCGAAAAGGTTCCAAGAAATAGCTCCATCATTAGACCGTACCCTAAACCGACACAGGTGGATTAATAGAGTATATTTAGGCGCTTGAGAGAATGATGTTGAAGGAACTCGGCAAAATACTTCCGTAACTTCGGGATAAGGAAGACCTTCTTGTAGGCAACTATAGGAGGGTGGCACAAGCCAGGGAGAAGCGACTGTTTATCAAAAACACAGGGCTCTGCTAACACGTAAGTGGATGTATAGGGTCTGACGCCTGCCCGGTGCTGGAAGGTTAATGCGGTTGGTGCAAGCTAACTTCTGAAGCCCCAGTAAACGGCGGCCGTAACTATAACGGTCCTAAGGTAGCGAAATTCCTTGTCGGGTAAGTTCCGACCTGCATGAATGGCGTAACGATTTCTCCGCTGTCTCCAACATCAACTCAGTGAAATTGAATTCTCCGTGAAGATGCGGAGTTCGCGTAGTTAGACGGAAAGACCCCGTGCACCTTTACTGCAACTTTACATTGGTATTAGGAAAAACATATTTAGCATAGGAGGGAGACATTGAAGCAAAGGCGTCAGCTTTTGTGGAGTCACCAGTGAAATACCTCTTTTGTTTTTCTTGGTATCTAACTGATTGCCGTTATCCGGCATCAAGACATTGTATGGTGGGTAGTTTGACTGGGGCGGTCGCCTCCCAAATAGTAACGGAGGCGTGCGAAGGTAGGCTCAGAACGGTCAGAAATCGTTCGTAGAGTGCAATGGCATAAGCCTGCCTGACTGTGAGACTGACAAGTCGAGCAGAGACGAAAGTCGGTCATAGTGATCCGGTGGTTCTGAGTGGAAGGGCCATCGCTCAACGGATAAAAGGTACGCCGGGGATAACAGGCTGATACTGCCCAAGAGCTCATATCGACGGCAGTGTTTGGCACCTCGATGTCGGCTCATCACATCCTGGGGCTGGAGCAGGTCCCAAGGGTTTGGCTGTTCGCCAATTAAAGTGGTACGTGAGCTGGGTTCAGAACGTCGTGAGACAGTTCGGTCCCTATCTGCTATGCGTGTAGAAGAATTGAGAGGAGTTGACCCTAGTACGAGAGGACCGGGTTGAACATACCACTGGTGGACCGGTTGTAGCGCCAGCTGCAGTGCCGGGTAGCTAAGTATGGACGAGATAACTGCTGAAAGCATCTAAGCGGGAAACTCACCTCAAAACTAGTTCTTCCTATAGAGCCGTGGTAGACCACCACGTTGATAGGCTGGATGTGGAAGCGCAGTAATGCGTGCAGCTGACCAGTACTAATAGCTCAATTGGCTTGATTTATGCACTGAAAAAAATTTTTTAAGAAAATTATATTTATTATTAGAAATACAAATATATTAAAGTTTAGTAATTACACAGAATGCCCAATATTTAACTCTCACAAATTATTAGGTAAGGTAGAATTATAACTAATTTATGAAAAATATTATTGCCTTAATTCCTGCAAGGGGGGGCTCAAAAGGTATTAAAAATAAAAATATATTAAAAATAAAAAATAAACCTTTAATTTACTATTCAATTAACTCAGCAAAAAAAATTAAATTAATAAATGAAGTTTTTGTTTCAACCGATTCTTTAAATATAAAAAAAATCTCAGAAAAGTATGGTGCAAAAGTTCCTTTTTTGCGACCAAAAAAATATTCTGGTGATAAAGCAACAGATTTGCAAGTTTTTGTACATTTTTATAAGTGGTATTTAAAAAATTATAAGAAAAAGATTGATTTAATTATTCATTTTAGAGCCACATCTCCTATAAGAAGAAAGAAAAAATTGATTGAAGCAATAAAATCTTTAATTAGAAACCCTTCATATAGTTCATTAAGATCCTTTTCAAAATCAAATTTCTCACCATTCAAAACATGGATAAAGCAAAATACAAGAGCCAAGCCTCTTTTAAATAAAAAGTTAAATGGTAAGGAGATGCATTCAATTGGAAGACAGTATTTACCTCAAACTTATAAGCATGTAGGATATATAGATATATTAAATCCAGAGTTAACGTTAAAAAAAAATAGTATGACAGGAAAAAAAGTTTACTTTTTTGAAATTAACGAAAAAAAAGAAAAATATATTGATTTAGACACAAAAGAAGATTTAAAAATATTAAAAAGCTTCATATGGTAAACTATAAAAATCTATTTAACATAAAAAATAAAGTTACAGTTGTTATTGGTGCAACCAGAGGAATAGGCAAAGAAATAGCTACTGGATTTACTGCTAATGGAGCAATAACTTATTCTATTGGTAGAACAAAACTAAAAAAAAAAAATTTTTTTTGTTGTAATATAAATGATACTAATCAATTAGAGAAAATTTTTAACCAAATATATAAAAAACATAAAAGGATTGATATACTAATTAATTGTGCATCAATTACCTCAGCGAATAGCAAAGATTATAGAGATAATTTTAAAAAAGTTTTAAATACAAATTTATCGTCTCATTATTTTGTATCTAAAATATTTTATAAATATGTAAATAAAACTTTTGGAGGGAAAATAATTAACATCTCTAGTCTTGGATCCAAAATGGGTTTTCCTAATAACCCAGCTTATGTTTCTAGTAAATCTGCAATTTCAGGGCTAACTAAAGCTTTGGCACTAGATTTTTATAAAAAAAATATAAAAGTTAACTCTATAGTACCTGGTTATATAAAAACTTCTATGACAATAGAAAGTTATAAAAATAAAAAAAAAAGGGAAGATAGAACAAAAAGAACAATTTTTAAAAAGTGGGGAAAACCTTCAGATTTAGTTGGTGCGAGCATATTTCTTGCTTCCAGTGCATCTAATTATATAACAGGTTCAGAAATCATTGTTGACGGTGGCTGGCTAGCTAAAGGTTTGTAAAAGTATTTTTAATAATTAAATAATAATATTATATAATTAATTTCTAACTAAATTTACAAAATTTTCTTTATAATAATTAAGTTTGGAGATACTTAAATTTTTACCAGTTGATAAAGATCTTAATTGGCTATCTACATTATTTTCAATGTCTTTAAAATAATTCAATTTAGTTGATTTTTTTTGTTCATTTGTACCTAAATAAGGACTGTAGAATGCAACGGTAATATTGTCCGGATCTAATATCTTATTAAATTTTATTGTGGATAGGACAGAGTCTTCTGTTTGATTGGGTAAGCCAATTATATTATAAGATGTTCTTTTTATTCCATTTTTCCTAAGTAATTCAAAAGCATTAATAATTTTATCTTGATTAGTAAATCTATTTAGTTCTTTTTCTCGAAATTTTTCTCCAGCTAACTCAATTCCCATTCCAACTCCATCCACATTTAAATTTTTTAATAATTCAACAGATTTTTCATTTATACCTTCAGGTCTTGTCTCAATATATAGTTTGAGATCTAGTGGTTCATCTTTAAATAAATCTTCTAATTCTTTTAAAACTTTGGGGTTTATTGTTAAAAAGTTTGTATCTTGACACCTAACCAGTTTTATATCTAAGTCGTTTTTATAAGACCTAAGCTCCTCATAAATTCTTTTTGCTGATTTACTTCTTATGTATTTTTTTGCGCTAATCAGTGCACCCTTTTTGCTTGTGTCTTCAAATCCATAATATTTTTGGATCACAGTTTCTACGCAGTATGAACAAGTATATATACAGCCCCTCGAAAGTTCATAATCAATTGCTTTTATTATTTGACCATTATATGCCCTTAAAAAAACTTGCTTATCAAAGATACTGTAGTCATATTTTGAAATACTATCCATGTCACTAATTAAGTTTTGTTTAGGATTAATAATTAATTCACTTTCTGTGTTTTTAAAAGCTACACCAAGCACATCTTTTTTAAAATCTGAATTATTAATTTTATTTGATATATCTAGCAAAACAAATTCAGACTCTCCTCTGATAAATATATCAATTTTTTCATATAATTTAGAAACTTTTTTAATATTTGATGTAATTTGAATTCCTCCTGCAACTAAAACACAATTATGATTTATTTTGCTCAACAGGTTGTATCCATATTCTAAATTTACATATTCACCCTCTCCATGAATGTGTGAACTTAAGGCAGACCAAAATATTATATCAGGTTTAAATTTATTAATTTTGTTTTGCAAATCTTCATAAATATTCTTATCAGTAAATTTTACGTAAGTATGATAGTTTGATTCTTTGTATTGTTTATTGTTAGTATTATAATCTAATTCATAATCTGACCAATTTTTATAAAAAGTTGCGTCAAATAATTCAACCTCGTGACCATTTTCTTTTAACAATCCACTGTGTGAAGCAATCCAAATTGTAGTTATTCCTCTTCCCCATTTATTTGGATTAAGTAATAGAATTTTAGCCATAAATATTATAAATTTTTGAAAATGGTTAAGTTTGCAATTCTTGATTTAGAATATACATCTTGGAAGGGATCTTTGCAAAGAAATTGGAGTTTTGATTGGGAAAAAAAAGAGATAATAAATATTAGTGCTATTAAATTTAATGATCTCAATAAAACAAGATTAACCGAAATAGATATTATCTGCAAACCCTTAACTACGAAATTTTTATCACTTTACTTTCAAAAATTGACTGGAATAAAACAAAAAAGAGTTAATGAAAGAGGAATCAATTTTAAAGATGCATTAAATCGATTAGAATATTTTTTTTTGGGAGTTGAAAAAATATTTGTTAATGGAGTAGATGGAGAAGTTTTAAAAAAAAATTGTAAATATCATAAATTATCCCACCCTTTATTTATAAAAAAAATTATAGATATAAGGCCCTATTTATCAAAAATATTGAACAAAGATAAAAAAAAAATAATTAGTTCAGAACTGGTCAAAAATGAGTCAAAGGGATTTTTTATTCCACACACAGGATTATATGACTGTTATTCAATTTATAAATTTATGAATAAAAAATCAAATATTAAAGAACTTAACAAAATTGTTTAATTAAAAAATATAGTGTTTGGTTTTTCTATTTTCTGAGTTTTTAAAAAAATATTGAACTGTCTTAACTGTTTCAATTTTACTATATTTCAAAATTTCTTTCAATTTACCTCTGTACTTTGGGTACTTAACTGCTAAACAAAAAATTTCATTTTTTCTTTCATCAGCATTACCTGTTATTGGATAAATTGTTGAAAAAATTGGCTTAAAACCATGTTTCATTAAAATTAATTCTAATGAGTTATACGAAAAATATCTATGATGGTTATGATTAAAATATATTTTGTTACTTGATCTTGGTATTCCTCTTCCAGAAATTAAAATTTTTGCATCTTTATTTGAATATTTATATATTTTATTTAGGACTTTGTTCGGGTCAAAGCAATGCTCTAAAGACCCAATGATTATAGACAAATCAAACTTACTTTTAAAACTCATATCCTCGGCCATTTCATATTTAATTGGTAATTTTAAACTTTTTCTTCCATATTCAACAAAACTTTTATCTGGATCATTTCCAAAGCAGTTCCATCCAATTCTCATAAAGGGTCTCAAAAATTCACCAACAGAACAGCCCACATCTAGCATAGAACCATTTTTTTTGAGCTTAAAGTTAGAACGCATGAAATTATAAAAATGCTTCGCCCTAATTTTTTGTCTATTAATAAATGCTTTTGAAGGATCTATATTTTTATAAGCAATTTTTCTATACATTTTTCCATAAAAATCTTTATAAAATTTTTTTTCATACTTTATAGCTTGAAAAACAAATCCACATTTTTTACAGACTACGATTGGAAAATCTAAAAATTTTTTGTTACCAATTGAAATTTTTTTTTGTATCAATTCATTCTCTTTAGAATTACAAATCTCACAAATTCTTGCTTTGAATTTATATTTTTTATCAAATCCAATTTTTTTTAAATAATAGTTTGAAATTTTATTAAGATTTAGTTTGGTCATAAAATTTTATTTTTGAAACTAAAATTATAGCACATTTGATTAATTTAAAATTGTATAGTCATTAATTTATATATTATAATTAAGTATATTAAACATAAAAAGTTATCATTAATTTTTTTATCCCAACAATTTTATCAAAGTCAGCCCAGAGAATAGTGGTTTCAGAAATCCTCTCTTAAACTCTTCGAGCTCTGTTTGGGTAATTATATATTATTTATAATTATAAATGTCAGTTTATTTTTTAATATATATTTTGATCAATCCAATTATCTACCAATAATTTTTTGCTCAATCTTTTCCATAATGAAGTGACCTATAAAAATGTGGCATTCTTGAATTCTTGCCGTGTTATTTGATGAAACAATTAACGATTTATTAGCAATTTTTTTTGCTTTTCCACCATTTTTTCCTAAAAAACAAACTGAATAAATTCCCATCTTTTTTGCTTCTTTTAAAACTTTCAAAATGTTTTTTGAATTACCAGAAGTTGAAATACATATTAAAACATCGTTTTTTTTTGCTAAAGCCTGAAAGGGTCTTAAAAAAATATCATCAAAACTATAGTCGTTACCACATGCTGTCAAAGTTGATGTATCTTGAGTTAAGGTAATTGCAGGTATTGGATTTCTATTTATATTTGGTCTCAACCTAATCAGAAATTCAGCAGCCAAATGTTGTGCGTCTGCAGCAGAACCTCCATTTCCACAAAGAAGTATTTTTCCATTTTTTATTAATTTATCATGTATTTTTTTGATAATTTTACTGATTTCATTAGACATTTTAAGTATATCTTCATGTGATTTAATATTTTCGTTTAATTGTTTCTGTAGACTTTTTTTAATTTCTAACATCAATTAAACCTTAATGTGTGCTCTTAATTTTTTTGCTATTGGCTTCTCATCGTCAATTATCTTGCCCATGGATGGTTTACCTAAAGATAGCAAAATTTTATTTATTGATATACAAAGGTCTTGCATTCCAGATTGTTCTAGAGAGGCCGCCTGATCTGATCCATACATAGTTCTATCTAATGTTATATGTCTTTCTAACGAGGTTATACCCATCATTACAGCAGCCAAAGATACCGCCACTCCATTTTCATGACCGCTGTATCCCACATTACAGTTATATTCTTTTTTTAATTGATTTATTGTAACCAAATTGGCATCTTCAACTTTCATTGGATAAGTTGAAACACAATGCATAAGTTCAAAGCTACAATCATTTTTCCTAAAAATTTCAACAGCATTATCAATATCTATTTTTGAAGACATACCAGTTGAAATAAAAGTATGTTTATTTTGTTTTGCAACTTGATCTAAAAATTTTAGATCAATTATCATTGCTGATGCAATTTTATTAAATTTTAAATTATAATTCTTTAAAAACTCTAAACTATTTGTATCCCATGCTGAAGCAAACCAGTCTATACCAATTTGCTTACAATATTTATTAATTTCATCATATTCTTTTTTTTCGAACTCAAGTCCAAATTTTTGTTCTCTAGTGGACTTTCCCCAAGGACTTTCTCTGGGTGTATCAAGTGTTTTTTTATCATAAACAAGATCAATAGTTCTTTTTTGAAATTTAACAGAATCAAATCCAGCATTCTTTGCATTCTTAATTAATTTTTTTGCTATTCCTAGATCTCCATTATGATTAATTCCTATTTCTCCGATTAAATAAGGTTTGGTATAAGTCATTGTAAGATTATTGTTCTAATAATAGATAAATTAAATGATAATATAAATCAAATCTATTTTAAAATTATTTAATATTAAATTTTATGTTTATTTTAAAAATAACTAATACACTGATATTATTAGAATATATCAACTATTATTAACAGAATTTAATTTAACAAAAAATTATATAAACAATTTATTAATATTTATATATAGTTTATTAAAAGTCTATGTATTCAAAAAATTGAGATACCTTTTTTGTATACCATTAGATTTTCCAAGATAATATTTGACAGTTTTATTTTGATTAGTTTTTTTTATTGGAAAAAAAACTTTCTTATTAACTAGGCTTAAAATTTTATTTTTCATTTTCTTATCAGAGGTATAAATAACTTCATCTTGAAAATTAAATAAATATTTTTTATATTTACTTCCCTCAAACAAGGGAACCATAACATGTTTTCCATTTGCTAAAGCTTCAATTGTAGCAGTCGAATTGTGACCTATAATTATGTCCGCCTGATTAATTAATTTTTCTGATGTTCCAGTATTGTATACTTTAATTTTATCACTAATTTGATCCTCTGATTTATAAATCAGGTTCTGTTTATTTTTAATAATAATATTTTTAATTTGATTATTTTTTGCTAAATCATTTAAAATTTTAATTACTCTATTGTAAGATAATTTCCAATTTACGTTTTTATTCCAACTTGGTATACCTCTTTTTTCCTCAAAAGCTAGAAACAGCAATGTGTTAATTTTTTTTTTATATTTTTTTTTAATTTCATAATCCTGTATTCTAGGACAACCGTTTACACTAATCTTATTTTTATTTTTTTTATCAATCTTAATGAAAATTTTTTTCATCAAATTATTATAAACGGAGATACTTGAAAAATATTTAAACATATGACCATAGATAACTCCACTTGTATTTATTTCTTCTATAGCCTTAGGATTATTTTTTATACCTTCCTTGTGCCATAATTTAACTGGTATACCATTATTTTTACATCCAACATACAAGGCTGCTTCTGCATAATATGAGTAATTAAAAGTTACAAAATTTATATTTTTTCCAATAAAATATTTTTTTAAATTCAATATTACCGAAGTCCAAAATTTTTCATGGTTGTTTTTATCTATTTTATTTTGATTCAAATACTGTTTTTCTTGCACGTCAGGTTTGAGATAATTAATAAATTTATTTTTTTCACTAAAGCAATTCAAAATAAGCTTAGGTATTACTCTTTTTAAGAAAACAAATTCATAATCATTATTTTTATAACCATTTATGATTTCAACATCTCTTTGACCGATTGATCTATAAAGTACTATTATAATTTTTTTACTTTTCTTTTTCTTAAATTTTTCAGGTTGGAATAAGGAAATCTTTAATAGAAGTGCACAAAGATCGGGTCGATTGAGATAGCATGATAGGCATATAATGAAATTTTTTGAAAAACTTAAAAAATAAGCAAATATCTTTTTCATTATTAAATTTTAATTTTTTGATGTTAATTTTAAAATATTACTTTTTTATTTGAAAATTTCTTAATTAATTTAAATTTTAATTTAACAAAAATCATTTGATACAAAGATACCCTTTAAAGCATAATAGTTGTAATATTGGCTGTATGTCTGAAAAGCCTGCTCTTTTAAGTAAACCTAGGTTGCCTTTGTCACTAAAAGGTTCCAGAACTCCTCTCAAGGATTTTGATTTAGAAATTATATCATTAGAATTTATTTCATTATCTTCTTTAAAGTCCATATAAAGAGAATTAATAATATTATCAAATCTTGCATCATTGCCTCTTACTTTTTCAAACATTATAAATGCACCTCCCCACTCAAGAGATTTGTATATTTTTTTTATAAGGTCTTGTCTTATCGAGGGTGAATTAAATTGCAATGTATAATAAGAAATAATTAGGCTACTTTTTTTTAATTTAAGGGATTTTAAATCTTTGTTTATTATTTTTATATTTGTATTTTTAATTTTTTTCGAGGCAAACTTAAACATTTGTTTTTCTTTTTCAATTCCATAAAATTTTACTTTTTTTTTTGGCGTATGTTTGCTTAATTTCGATAATAAATTTCCTGTAGAGCAACCAATGTCATAACATATTGAATCATCCCTTAAAAAGTAGTCTGATAATCTAGTAATTATTTTATGTCCTTCTAAATATAATGGTACTGATTTCATAATATGATTCTCAAATTTAGTAGGCAAATTTCCACCAAAACTCCAAGCTCCTGTTTTAAGTTTCATATGTGTTATTTATAAAATTTATCTAATAATTAATATATATTTTTAAAATTAAAAATGATTAAAATTAAGTTAAATAACTCTCCTAAAATGCATGTTCTACAAAACCTGCTTTTTTAGTTGGATAGAAAGTTGAAAATATTTGTAAGTCTTCTACATTGTTGCCAGTTATAACATACCATAATGCACCAAAGGTTTTTTTTTTTATTAAAAAATTCTTTAACTTTATGACTCTATTGTTATTGAAATTAATAAATTTTTCCCCAATTAGCCCTTTTTCATCATAAATTTTAAGATTAAGTTTTCTTGATATTTTTTGCTCTTTGTTAAATCTGTTGAAAATTATTGTTATTTCATTTTTTCCTTTTTCTAAACTAGGTTTTAATAAACCCCAGCTCCAGTGGTGTTTAACTCTAGCGGCATCACCCATGCAAACACCATTTGACATTTCACTCTCCAAAATTGCATTTTTCCATTGCGAGATTAAAGCCAAATTAAATCTTGCAGGTAAATTAGTATTTTTGGATTTAACTTTAATTTGAGAAACAGGTTTCATATTAACTTTGTGCAATGTATTGGATTTATATTTTTTGTTATTAATAAAAATATTTTTTTTTGTATCAACAGCATAAATCATTGCGTAACCATTGGGAACAGATGGCTGATTGCAATAACCAAAATTTACTTTTGCGTCAGGTTGTTTAATAATTGATGTGTCCGAATAATCAAAATTTGAATGAGTAAATTGTATTTCTTCAGCATTTAAAATATCGCTATTTTTAAAATTTTTAAAATAATAATTACCAATACACATTCTTGGAAATACAGCCCTTAGACCTTTAATAAATACTTTTGCCTGTCCTTTTTTTCCTCTTAAGTGATCAATTATTTCATCTTTAAAAAAATCTTGGGTTGTTAAAATAAAAGTTCCAAATTTTGATAAGCTAATTTTTTTTGTTTTTGATATAATTTTACCTAGAAAATTAGTGCATTGTAGTTTTACATCTAATTCCAAATTAAACTTCCCTCCATGTAAAATTGCAAAAGATTTAATTTTATTGTTATCTCGAATTGTCCAACAGGACTCAATTGTATTTCTAATATCAATATTTGTTCCTATTTCTTTTTTTTCTAATCGTCTTGCGTATGTATGTACTCCACAAACACTATTCTTAGCTACTATTGAACCAACAACGGCACAAAAAGGAATAAACAAATTTTTTTTTGACTGAAAAAAAACATAAACAGATCCAATAAATTTTGATTTTAAATAATTACTTATTCTAAACGAATAAACACATTTTTTATTTAATTTAATAAAAAAAGTTTTTTTTAACTTTCCAGTACTACATCTTAATTCAAATTTAGCGATTACATCTTCAATCCCACGTTTAAGTATAAAGTGATTAAGGAGTGAAACTTCAGTATCTAGGTTTTGTTTAGGATTATATACACCAAAGAAAACACTTGAAGAACTTTTAAAAAATGTTTTTTTTTGTAAAGCGTAGTTTTTAAAAGTAGAAACAATATTAACATTACCCATAATTAAAATATCTTTAGATAATTTTTTAATTTATTGCAATAAAAATTCTTAATTAAATTTAATACATTTATTTCTTTAGAAACAATTTAATACATTTATTTACTTAAGAAAAATTTCTCAATGTTTTTAAATAAGTATTCAATATGTTTATTATTCATATCTGAATGTAATGGTATTGCTATAATTTTATTATTTAACTTATTGGTGAAAGATAGTTTTCTAGAGTCTTTTAATGAAATTTTTTTTTTATAATATGATAATGTATGAACAGCTCTATAATATGTTCTACAAAAAATTTTTTTTTTATTCATAAAATTAATAAAATTTGATGATGATGAACTTTTTAATATTATAGGATAAAAGAAATAATTACAAAAAACATTGTCTTTAATTTTCATTTGTTCAATATAATTCTTTTCTTCAAGAGTTTTAAAAAATCTAACATATTTTTTTATGATTTTTTTTCTTTTTGTCATTACAGAATTAATATTTTTTAAATTTTCTAATCCAACTACTGCAGATAGTTCACTCATTTTTGAGTTCAGACCTGGCACGATAACATCGTTAGTTTTTTTATTTAGTTGACCAAAATTTCTTAAAGCTTTAAGAATTTTCTGTATAGATTTATTTGAAGTAATTGCACAACCTCCCTCAACAGAGTTAAAAATTTTTGTAGCGTGAAAACTATAAATTTGATCAATATTATAATTATTTGGAAACTGATTGTTTATTTTAGAGCAAAAGCCTGGTGCATTATCCAATATAAAAACTAATTTATTTTTTTTACAAAATTTTTTAATATTTATAATATCTGGAATATTACCATACACGGAAGCGGCGATAACAAACTTTACTTCTTTATCTAATTTAATTTTTTTTAAATCTAAAGTCAAAGTTGAGTCAATGTCAGTAAACACAGGTTCAATATTATTCTGTACTAGAGCATTGACAGTCCCTGAAAATGTGAAAGATGGAACAATGGCTTTACATTTTTGAATTTTTAAATGTATTTTCCATGCTTGAATTAGTGAGTATAAAGACATTTCACCGTTGCAAAAAACAACTGGTTTTATTTTTGATTTGAAATATTTTTGAAGATTATTTTCAAAGTTAAGAAGATTTTTACCATCATTAGTTAGATATTTTTCATCAAAACAATTCTTAATTTTTTTAAAAATTGTTTTGTATTTCGGTATTTGGGGCGAAATAGTTTCGATTAACATTAATCTAAACTAGTTGATTTTTTTTAATCAATCTATCTTTTTTAATTCCTACTTTTGCAATTCTTCCAACTACAAAATCTAAATTTAATGGATTAATTCCAGTGCCAGGTTTTTTTAAATCTAGCATACTCCTACTAATCTTTTGTCCTTTTTTAATATTTACTTTAGAAATTATGCTGGGTCTATGTACTTTATAAACTTCGCTTTCTACAGCTGTAATTCTTTTAACAGAACTTCCTAATGAGGCCTCAACTTCTCTAATACCTTGTACCATATTTTTTAATTGCTCAGGAGATGCAGAGGCATCGTGATCTGCACCAAAATCATTCTGTTCAAGTGTGTAATGCTTTTCTATAATCTTAGCTCCTAAAGCCACAGCGGCTATTGGAATATTAACACCCATAGAATGGTCTGAATATCCAACTATACAATCAAAAGCTTTTTTAAAAGTTTCCATAACCTTTAAATTTGCATCTTTAGGCTTAATTGGGTAGTGGGAGATACATTGGAGTATAGCAACTGGCTTATTTGATTTTTTTAAAATATTATA
Organism: uncultured Pelagibacteraceae bacterium; assembly: GCA_902617805.1. Taxonomy (GTDB): domain Bacteria; phylum Pseudomonadota; class Alphaproteobacteria; order Pelagibacterales; family Pelagibacteraceae; genus Pelagibacter. Next base: position 13,422 of record CACMYF010000003.1, on the reverse strand, counting down.
TGCATTTTCAATTTCAGAAAGATTATGTAATCCAGTAGACATAATTACTGGTTTTTTTAATCGAGCAATACTTTCTAATAAAAAAATATTAGTTAAACTAAATGAAGCGACTTTAATTATTGGCACATTTATCCTATTTAAAAAATTAACATTTTGAATATCAAAAGGTGTGCATAAAAATAGAATCTTCCGTTTTTTACAATATTTTTGAATTTCGACCATATCTTTTTTTCTTACTTCTAATCTTCTAAAAAATTCAGCAATCGTTTCATCTTTTCTCAATAAAGCTCTTTTCATATAAGATGCAAATATTGCATCTTTAGAAATATATTTTGGGGTATCAAACATTTGAAATTTAACAGCATCTACGCCAGCATCGATAGCAACATCCACGAGTTCTTTGGCTTTTTGAATTGACCCGTCATGATTTATACCAGCCTCACCTATGACAAAACATCTATTATTGTCACTTATTTGATTGTTATTTAGTTTGATTTTATCCATAAAAACTTTGTTTTATACACAATTTTAAATTAATTCAAAATAAATAATATTAATTGTAATTGTTTAAATTAAATCATTTTTTAATTTATCGTTTTATTTAAGAATTTTTATATATTAATACAACATTTTTATAATATAAATCTAAAATCATGAACAAAGTAATGCTCTACTGTGAAATGAATGATTTAACAGGGTTTGGTCATTATAACCGAATGAAGATTCTTTTGAAAATTATGAATTTGAAAAATGTGGATATTATTACCGACAATCTTAAAATTGCAAAAATTTTTTTTACAAATCAAAATGTTTTAAAAGTCTCAGATGCACTGGAATACATAAAAAAAAATTACAAGAAATATGATTTGTTAATAATTGATCCACCATATTATCCAAATATAATTGATCAACAAAAAAAATTTTCTTTAGATTTTAAAAAAATCTATAATTTAAAAGATAAAAATTTTAAGGTAATTTGGTTCACAGATGAAGAAAATCCAAGCCCTAAATATTGTGATTTATTATTAAATGATTATCCACTTTCAATATCCTTTAAAAAATTTTACAAGAAGTATAATAAAAATATTGAATTAATATTAGGGTTATATGCTTTCTTATTTGCAGATGAAGTTTTAAAACTCAGAAATTTCTCAAAAAAAAAACATGTATTGATAGCTTTTGGAGGTAACGATCCAAAAAATTTAGTTTTGAAATATTTTAATTTTTTTAAGAAGATTAAATATAAAAAGATATTTATATCTAATTCCAAAACATATAAAATTTTAAAAAAATATAGCGATAATAAAAATTTGTTTATCAAGAAAAAAACACCAATGGATCAATTTATAAAAATATTGGCTAGTTCTTACTTTTATATAGGCACACCATCAAATATCATGTTTGAGGCATTAGCTTTAGGAGTAAGAGGAAATGTAATACCAACGCAAAAACGTCAAGTAAAAATGGGAAAAGCTTTTGCAATCAAAAATTACATCAATCTTCTGCCATATTATAAAAATTTGAATATTGCAAAATTGAGAAAAGAAATTAATTTAGAATTTTCAAATAAATTAAAATTTAATTTTAATGAAAAATTAGTTGAGAATACTAGAAAAAAATTAATTAATTTTTTAGGAAAGTAAAGTTGAATATAGCTATTATCCCAGCTCGCAAAGGTTCTACGAGAATAAAGGAAAAAAACATTATTTTGTTTAAAAAAAAGCCAATGATTTATTGGACAATAAATGCAGCTAAAAAATCAAAATTATTTGATAAAATTTATGTAGATACAGATTGTAATAAAATTAAAAAAATTGCAGTTAGTTATGGTGCAGAAGTTCCTTTCTTAAGATACAAAAAATATGCAAATAATAAAATTTCAGTTAATTTATCAACTTATTATTTTTTATTAAGGCTAAAAAAATTTGAAAAACTTAAAGTTAAAAATGTTTTTCAATTAATGGCAAATTGTCCATTTAGAAATAACCAAGATATAATTAGATTTTATAAAAGTTTTTTAAAAAAAAAATGTAAGTCAATGATAAGTCATGTAGAGCCAAAATTTTTTAATCCATGGTGGTCCGTAAAAGTAAAAAAAGATAAAATTTATAGATTAAATGATTTTGCTTACAAAAGGCGATCTCAAGATTTGCCAGAATTATTATGTCCTACCGGAGCAATATGGATTTCGGATTATGAAACATTTTTGAAAAATAAAACTTTTTATAGTCAAAGTTATAGCTACGATATTCTTAGCTGGAAGAATGGTATAGATATAGATACTTATGAGGAATTAGTAATAAGTAAAAATTTATAAAATACTCACCTCAAAAAACTTATTCTAAAATAAATTTTTTCCCATATAGATAAACGCATGGTTTATAGTAATCTGTACTAGTTGCACGTATTTTTCTTAAAAAATCTTTTTTACTTATATTTTTTCTAATTACGTAAAATTTTTTTAAATCTTTTAATGTTTTAATTTTTTTTGACCATTTTAATTTATTATTTTTTAAGATTTGATTTTCAATAAACTCATTATTAAGAATTATTTTTTTTATAATTATATTTGCTTGTCTGAACATCAATTTATGAGTTTTGTTTAATATTCTAGAAATGCTTTTGATATTTTTAATGCCAAACCTCTTTACATCAATTATTTTACCGTAATCTACTTTTTCATTTATTATATGAGCTGTACATCCATAAAATTTAGAATTTTCATAAACAGCATAATTTACAGACCCTGTTCCACGAAATTCTGGAGGACCTGGATGAAAATTAATTGCAAATTTTTTAACTTTTTTTAACATATTTTTTTTTAAGATATAGTAACTCCTGAAACAAAAAATATAATCATAAGTTAAATCATTATACCTCAAATTGATTTGTTCACCAATTTTGGAACTTTCAATATAATAAAATTTGGAAGAATTTTTTTTTAAAAAATTCTTAATTCGTTTTGAGTATTGGCAATCTTTTCTTCCAAAAAACAAAACTGTTCCTAACAATTTTTTATTCATTTTTTAAATATTTATTAATAAGTTTTATTTTAATTAAATTAATTATTAAATAAATATATTTTTTCTAAACAAAACTTAATTGTTAATCTGAATACCGATAATTATGAATTTATTTTTTAAAATAAAATTATATGATATAGGGTGATTAAATTGAAATATAATTAAATTCAAGATGCTTGATTTAGAGATGGGTTATACAAGAAATTAAGATGAAAAAAAAAAATAAAAATAAAGGTATTCTTTTCTGGGTTACAGGCCTCTCAGGTTCAGGAAAAACTGTAATAGCTGAAAAAATAAAAAAAAATATTATCAAAGATTACGGTCCAACATTATTAGTTAGTGGCGATGATCTACGACAAATATTTAAGTTCAATAAATATACAGCTAAGGAAAGGATGGTACTAGGAAAGTATTACTGTAATTTTGCAAAATTTATCACAAATCAAAAAATCAATTTGATTTTTGCAGTCGTCAGCATGACAAACTCAACTCGTAATTGGAATAGAAGAAATATAGATAATTACTTAGAAATTTACATAAAAACTGATATTAAAGCTATTATTAAAGCAAAAAAAAAAAAAATTTATCACAAAAAAAATAGTGGCGATATTGTTGGAATTGATATCAAACCAGAACTACCAATAAATCCTGATATAATAATTTATAATAATTTTAAGAAAACAACACTTACTTTATCAAAAGAGTTAATTAAAAAAATTAGATCTACTAAATAATGGACAAATTAATAGTATCTATATAAATAAATAAGAGTTTATTGATATCTATGAAAAATAAAAAAAATGTCTATGTAGGATTATCAGCTGATATTTTGCACGAAGGTCATATAAATATTTTAAAAATAGCAAAACAATATGGAAATGTTATTGTGGGGTTACTCACAGATGAGGCGATTGCTTCTTATAAAAATATTCCTTATTTAGATTTTAAAAAACGTAAAGTTGTAGTTGAAAACATAAAATATGTTAGCAGAGTGATTCCCCAAAAAACCCTAGATTATGTAGAAAATTTAAATTTAATTAAACCTGATTATGTTGTGCATGGTGATGATTGGAAAACAGGTGTTCAAAAGCAAACTAGAATCCGAGTAATAAAAACACTCAAAAAGTGGTCAGGTAAGCTTATAGAACCAAAATATACAAAAAATATATCATCAAGTTCTATTAAGAAGGAAATGGAAAATATAATTTCATCACCAGAAAATAGAGTTTCAAGACTAAAACGTATGATGAGGTCAAAAAATATTGTTAGGATTTTAGAATCTCATAATTCGCTTACTGGATTAATAATTGATAAAATTAATATAATCGAAAATAAAAAAACTATAGAATTTGATGGTATGTGGTCTTCAAGTTTAACAGATTCTGCAACCAAAGGTCTTCCTGACAATTCCTCATTATCTTTTTCAGCTCGTGTTGCATCTTTAAATGATATTATGAATGTCACAAGTAAACCATTAGTATTTGATGCAGATAACGGTGGTCAAATAGAACATTTGCCCTTTTTAGTAAGATCATTAGAAAGATCAGGAGCTTCAGCAATAATTATGGAAGATAAAGTAGGTCTCAAAAAAAATTCCTTATTTAAAGATCAAAAAGGTACAAAGCAAGATAAGCCTCAAGTATTTGCAAAAAAAATAAAAAAAATTTGTAAATCTAGAAAGAATAATGATTTTATGGTTATAGCTAGGATTGAAAGTTTTATAGTGGGCAAAGGTCTAAATGACGCCTTAAAAAGGGCAGAAATTTACTCAAAAGCAGGTGCTGATGCAATTTTAATTCATAGCAAAGAAAATACTCCAACTGAAGTATTTTCTTTTGCTAAAGCTTTCAAGGAAAGTAAAAATTTTGTCCCTTTAGTTTCAGTGCCGTCAACTTATTCAAAAGTATATGAAAAAGATTTGATCAAATATGGTTTTAAATTAGTCATATATGCTAACCAATTGTTAAGAGCCGCTTACCCAGCTATGCAAAATACAGCGAAAACTATTTTAAAAAATAAAAGAGCTTTTGAGGCTGATAAAAATATTATTCCAATAAAAGAAATAATTAATTTAATAAAAAATGATTAAAATAGGCTCTTTAATCAATTTATTAAAAAAAAATAATAGTAATTTTTTTACCGGGGTGCCTGACAGTGTCTTAAAAGAACTGTCATCCTTCTTACAAACTAAAAATAAGCATGATCATATTATTGCTACAAATGAAGGTTCAGCTGTTTCTATTGGTATAGGTCACTATTTATCCACAAAAAAAATACCAACCATTTATATGCAAAATTCTGGTTTATCAAATGCCTTAAATCCCCTAATTTCAATTGCACATGAGAAGGTATACTCTATACCATTAATTTTGATCATTGGATGGAGAGGGTCTCCTCGTATCAAGGATGAGCCTCAACATAATGTAAAAGGTAGAATCACTGAGCAAATCCTAAAATTACTAAATATAAAATATACTATCCTAAGATCAAATTCTGATATTAAGAAATTTGATAAACAAATTAAGTCAGCAAAAAAAAATAAATCGATTGTTGCCTGTTTGATTGAACAAGGTACTCTCGAAATTAACAAAAAAATAAAAAAGAAAAAAAGTTATTATAATTTAAATAAAGAATTTTTTTTAAAAAACCTATTACAAAATTTAGAAAAAAATACAAAAATAATCTCTAGCACAGGCTATAATTCAAGAGAACTAATGTATCTTAGGGAAAAATACAAATTTAAAAAAACCAAAGATTTTTACATGGTAGGCGGAATGGGTCATACTTCATCGGTGGCTCTTGGATATTCAATTTCAGTAAAAAATAAAACAATCTGTATAGATGGTGATGGTTCACTTTTAATGCATCTTGGATCAATAAAAACTGTAGGAACTTTTGCCCAGAAAAATTTAAAATATATTTTATTAAATAATAATGCTCACGATTCTGTAGGTGGCCAAAGTACATATTCAAGTAATATTAATTTCGAGAAGCTGTCAAAAAGCTTAGGATTTAAAAAATTCTATTCCATTCAAAATAAAAAAAATTTAAAAGAAGTTATTAAAAAATTTTTGTCTGAAAATAGTTTATGTTTTTTAGAGGTTAAAGTTTCTAAAACCAATATTAGCAAACTTCCAAGACCAACAGATTTGATTAAAGTAAAAAACCAATTTATGAGCTAAATGGTAAATACTACTGAAGATATTAAAAAATTTATTAATGACAAAAGTTTAAAAAAAATCTTTGTATTATGTGGAAAAAAATCTTTTGTTACATCTGGTGCAGAAAATCTTTTTAAAAAGATAATTACTGATAAGGATATAAAATTATTTCATAAAAAATCAGAGTTACCAATTCTTGAGGAATTGATAGAAATTATAAATAATATCAAGAATTTTAGACCAGATTTAATTTTAGCAGTAGGCGGTGGTGCAGTAATAGATTATGCAAAAATAGCTAATGTTGTTGATGTTAGAGAAGATTTAGCAGACCTAATTTTAAATTATTCATATCCATTTAAAAAAAAATATACAAAACTTGCAGTAATTCCTACTACCGCTGGATCAGGGGCTGAAGTCACTTCTAATGCGGTCATTTATGTTGATGGTATCAAGCATTCTTTCGAAAGTGAGATCTTACTACCAGATAATTTTTTTCTTATTCCAGAATTTTTAATTTCTGCACCTAATAAAATAAAAGCATCTGCTGGCTTCGATGCTATAGCTCAAGCATTAGAATCCCTAGTATCTAAAAAATCTAATGACCAAAGTATTGAGTATGCGACTAAATCACTTAGAGTTTCGGTAAATAGTTTTATATCATTTGTAAATCAACCAAATATGAAAAATGCAGCAGAAATGAGTATTGCTGCTAATTTAGCAGGTAAAGCGATAAGTATTTCCAAAACAACAGCACCTCATGCTGCATCATATCCATTTACATCATTATTCAATATTAGCCATGGACATGCGGTTAGTTTATTTTTTGAAAGATTTTTTAAATTTAATTATGATAATTTGCATAAATCAGAAGCTTCCTTTGATTTAAAAAAAAGATTTGATTTAATTTTTAATTTATTTGATGTGCAAGGCATAAACGATTTTAATTCAAAAATATCTTTGATTAAAAAACAAGCAAAACTGGAGGATAATTTGATAAAACTTGAAATCAATGTTCCACAAAGTTCTGAAAGCATTATGAAGGGCATTAATCTTTTAAGATTAGGAAATAATCCAATTAAAATTGATGGTAAGGATATTCTTAACATTATTTCAACATAATATAGATATATCAAATTAAATATTAGGTAATTAGTTAATCTAAAATAACTATGAAAAAAAATATAAAAATTTTCTTAATTTTGTCAGACTCAAGATCTGGATCAACTTTTTTAGCAAATAGTATAATTGAGAAGCTTGGCACATTGGTTCTGCCAGAGACAAATTTTATTACAAGACTATTACAAGCAGATAATAATACATTTTTGTCAAAAAAGATTTTGATAAACTTTTTATATAAAGAAAAAAAATTTTATGATCTTAAAATTAAAAAAAAAGAATTGCTTAATAATTTGAGTGATATTAGATCAATTAAAAAGATTGTCTTAGAGATACTTGATATTTACTATAAAAAAAATAAAGGCTCAAATCAATATGTGGGAATTAAAAAGGGTTCTAGTTTATACTTTTTAGATCAAATTATGAATTTGTTTCCAAAAACAAAAATCTTAAATATTATCAGGGACAGTAGGAGCGTGTACAACTCTAAAAAAAACAGTATTTATTCACATACCAATAAGAATTTTTTACAAAATCCTTTTTTAGCTGCAAAAATTTGGAATAAAAAGATTGATATAATTTTACAAAGTAAAAAAAAATATAAAGCAAGCATATTTAAGTATGAAGAAATGATTCAAAATTTAAATAACACACTTTATAAAATTTCAAATATTTTGAATTTAAAATTCAAAAAAAACAATTTTTTAAAAATAAAAAAAAAATATTATGTTTCTGATCTTTATCATGAGCAACTGCATAGCAATATAAGACTTAAGCCAGTTGTTGCAAATATCGAAAAATGGAAAAATAATCTATCCTCTAGTGAAATATTTTGTCTTGAATTTTTTACAAAAAAAAATTTATTAAAGTTTAATTATAGATTGGTAAATGAGCCAAAAACATTGTTTAATTATGCTTCTATAATTATTTTTTTTTTAAAGTATATTTTTAGTAAATTTAAAAAAATAAAACTTATCTAAAAGACTAATGAACAATTTAATATATAAAATTAAAAATAAAATATTTAATTTTTCTAAAGAAGCAAAAAAAATTAAAAGGCCAAGTTATGAAGAACTTATAAAATATGAAAATTTTAGCAGAAGTGTTGAAAATAAGTTAATTATAAGCTTTGGATCAGGAAGAAGTGGTCAAAATTGGTTCTCTAAAATATTTAATTCACATTCTAATTGGATAGGTTCAAATGAAAGATTTGCGGACTATGAGGCATTTTATAGATATTCTTGTTACTATGATATCCCAGTTGACAAAGAGGGATTTTTTAAACTTTTTGAATTAGCATCAAATAGAGATTTTGCTAAATATGAAAATAGCCTGATATCATCACCATATTTTTGTTTTGGAGTAGATGAAATAGTTGAAAAACTAAAACCAAACTATATTTTTTTTCATTTGAGAAACCCAATTAATTCTATTGAGTCTTTTCACAAAAAAAATTGGTATCTTAAATCGTATTATTTTAAAACAAGCAGTCCTTTAATAGATATTTCAGATAATTTATACCGATCATTTTCTAGAATTGTTCCTAAAGATATATCTTTTAAAGAATGGCTTAAATTGACAAGAATAGGAAAATTAACATGGTTCTGGGCTACATCAAATAAATATATATACGATAGTTTTAATAGAATAAATGATATTGATAAATTTTTTATTAAATTAGAAGATGTTAATCAAAATTATGAAATTTATAAAAAATTATCCACAAAGTTTAATTTTAAAAATAGTTTGAGCGAAACAAAATTTTATAATGTCATAAACAAAGCTTCAAATAAAGGACCTTCGGATACATATAAATATAGTGATTGGAATACTTTGGAAAAGAAGGAATTCGAAAATATAACTGAGAGATTATTTCCTTATTACAATGATATTAAGACAAATATTTAAAAAGAATATTAGAAAGTTTTATAGGTTTAATAAAAGAGAATTATAATGATAGATATATTAAAATTATGAACATTTATTTACATGTTGAGATAATTGCTAGAGAATTAAATAGCAAACTTCTTTTAGCCACTATAGCAGCCTCACGTGGACACAATGTGGTGATTTCGAATTTAAATGGAATTTTAAATAATATTGATAAAAGTATATTTCCCCCAGGAATATTTCATACAAAAAGTTTAACTCCAAAAATTGAAAAAATTAATCGACATGAAAATTTATTAAAAAAAGGTTTTTTAATAACTAGTATAGATGAAGAAGGTGGCTTGATTTACAACGGTTATGAAAGAATGGCAAAATCTAGATATTCCGAATCAACAATTGATCAAGCATCAGCAGTGTTTACATGGGGCTTGGATGATTATGAGACTTTAAAAAAACTTTATCCAAAAAATTCATCTAAATTTCATATGACTGGATCACCCAGGGCAGATTTATGGAAACCTTTTTTTTCAGATCAATCAGAGAATATATCAGAACTACCGAAAAAACCTTATTTGCTGATTTCACCAGCAAGACCAATGCTTTTTGCTAATCATATGAAACCTTTTCACGAGATTATTAGACTTGCAGAAGACTCTGGTGAATTAAAAAGAGATCCAAAATTATTTGAGCAATTATTCAATGATATGGGTATCGGTTATCGATTAACTTACAATTTTATTGAGGCGATAAAATATATTGCTAAACAAAACAATGGATATGATATTGTTCTACGACCACATCCGGTTGAAAATATTGAAACATGGAAAGTTTATTTAAAAAATATACCTAATGTACATGTAATTAGAAAAGGATCAATTACACCTTGGCTTCATAATGCGTTTGCACTAATACATAATAATTGTACTACGGCCCTTGAAGCATCAGTATCAGGAAAACCAGTCATTACATTTCTTCCTTTCCCACAATATTATGACAAACAAATTCCTAGTAGATTGGGTTTAAAAGTAAAAACTCCTGAAGAGTTATCAACACACGTTAATAAAATATTTAATTCTATCAGATCTGATAAAAAAAAAATTAATGAACAGATACCAGATATTGTGTTAAATAAAATTTATATAGATAATAATGAATTATCTGCTCTAAAAATGATTAAAGTTTGGGAATCTCTAATTGAGGATAAAAATTTACAATTTTCAAAAACAATTAATTTTAATTGGAATTTAGGAATCGTTAAGTTCAGAAATATTATTAAAAAAATGTATAATAAATTCCCTCAGGCTATAGATAAAAACCATAAAACATATTGGAAATTTCCTCCATTAAACTACAGTTATATAATTGATTATGTTAATCAACTTAAGCAAATTCTTAATATATCTGAAAAGTTAGAATGCAAATTTATTTCTGATAGGACGATTTTAATTAAAAAGATTAAAAATTATTAAAGCATTATGGAAAAAATCAACAAAATATTAAATTTACTCTCCTCAAAAGAACGTAAAAATTTTTATTGGTTAACTCTGATGATATTGATAATGGCATTCTTGGAAATGGTTGGTGTAGCCTCAATTATACCTTTCATAGCAGTCCTATCAAATCCCGATATAGTAGATACTAATTTTTTTTTAAAAAATACTTTTCAGATTTTAAATAATTTTGGTATAGAAAATAAAGAACAATTTCTTTTAATATTAGGTATTTTTTCTTTTATTTTTTTAATTTTTTCAATCTCATTTAAAGCTTTAACACTATATTCACAAGCACGCTTAACATCAATGTGTGAATATAGTATTGGTAAACGCTTGGTAGAAAATTATCTACGACAACCTTACAGCTGGTTTTTAAATAGAAATAGTTCTAGTATGGGCAGCAATATTCTTTCAGAAGTTGCTTTAGTTATAAATTTTGGTTTAACTCCTTTTATAAACCTTATAGCGCAATCTTCAGTTACTCTTGTAATTCTAACTTTATTAATTTTGACAGATCCTAAATTAGCATTAATCGTTGGGATTACACTTGGTACATCGTATGGTCTAATTTATAAAATTATTAATAGATTTTTATCTAAAATTAGTACAGAGCGTTTTGAATACAATCAACTACGTTATAAAATTATTTCCGAAACATTTGGAGCAATAAAAGAAATTAAGCTGAAGGGCTCTGAAAGAACTTATATAGATAATTTTTCAGAACCTGCAAAAATTTTATCAAAACATAAAGCTTCAGGTACAATTATAGGTCAGATGCCACGGTTGGTTCTAGAATTAGTTGTTTTTGGAGGGATGTTTTTACTTATATTTTATTTAATGTCCATGAGTGGCAATTTTGTGAATATAGTTCCAGTTATAGCTCTTTATGCATTTGCAGGATATAGATTAATGCCGGCTTTACAAAAAGTATATGCGGCAATTACACATTTACGCTTAGCTAGCCCACCTCTTAAGTCAATCAGTGATGATTTAAATAATCCTAATTTACCATTGCAATCTTCCATAAAAAATAATTTAACTTTTAATAAAGAAATCAGTTTAAAAAACATTAATTACTCCTACCCCAAATCTTCTTTAGTAGCTTTAGAGAATATTAATTTAAGAATACCATTTAAAAGTATCGTAGGAATAGTTGGTTCTACTGGCAGTGGAAAAACCACTTTAGTAGATATTATTTTAAATTTATTAGAACCTAATCATGGTACTTTAGAAGTAGATGGTAGTGTAATTAATAAAGATAATTACAGAGCTTGGCAAAAATTAATTGGTTATGTGCCACAACAGATTTATTTAGCAGATGATACTATTGCTTCAAATATTGCTTTTGGAGTAAATAAAGAGAATATTAATTACGAAGCTGTCAAAAATGCTGCAAAAATATCTAATTTGCATGATTTTATTAATAATGATTTACCTCTTAAATATCAGACTGAAGTTGGTGAGCGTGGAGTAAGGTTATCAGGTGGTCAGCGACAACGAATAGGAATTGCAAGAGCATTATATCATAATCCAAAAATAGTAGTTTTAGATGAAGCGACTAATGCGTTAGATAGCCTTACTGAAGCGGAAGTAATGAAAGCTGTACAAAATTTAAAAAATAAAGTTACTATTATTCTTATAACCCATCGTATAAATTCTGTGAAACAATGTGATAATATTTTCTTACTTGAGAAGGGTAAGCTGATATCAGAAGGATCATATAATAAATTATTTCAGACTAGTCAAAGTTTTCAAAAGATTGCATCTAATTTATAAATAAATTAAATTTTATTTTTACATACAAAGTAAATTTTTCTTTTTTTAACACCAAAAAAAGTTCTCAACGGTAAAAAAAAATTCATTAAATATGCTAATATTAGTCGATTAAATCTATGAGTTCGGTTTTTTAAGGTTATATGAAAGGCGCCGTATGCTCTAATATTTATTGATTTAAATTTTTGATTCAGAAATTCTTTAATTTGATTTTCTAAGTGATCTAAATTTATATTTACTGAACCAACATTAAAAATCATACTTCCTCCTGGTTTTAAAAAATAATACATCTGTTTTATAACTTTTAATGTTTCCTCATGTTCAAAAAATCTATTAGTACCCATGGTTTGTACACATAGTAAAACATCAGGTTTATTTGAATTATTATCATTCATATAATCTTGAATTTTACTATTTATTGATATTGCATCAGGATTTTCGTTCTCGCCTTTATCTAACTTAGATTGATCAATATCTACACATATATATTTATCTGTTGAAAAAAATCTTTTATTGCGCATAGAACCACCAGCAAGATCCACACCAAGCGCACCTTTAATATCTTTTAAATCATTTTTGATCCAAAGAAATAGCAATGTTTTACCTGCTGAACTACCAATTCTTGGTGAATTGATTAAGTATTTGATTAATTTTTTCATTAATAAATTTTTATTTTATATCTTAAAGAAATATTTTTAATTATTTAGATATCGTCCTATTATATAAACATTATAATAATTCAAATAAAATTTTAAATGAATATTTTAATCACTGGTGCTTCTGGCTTTATAGGATTTAGTTTATCTAAATATTTACTAGAGTTAAGTAAAAAAAATACAATATATGGAATTGATTCATTGAATTCTTATTACTCGTTAAAATTAAAGAAAAAAAGAACCAATATTTTGAAAAGCTATAAAAATTTTGAATTTAGGAAATTAGACATTTCAGATAAGAAAAGATTAT
>CACMYF010000002.1 GCA_902617805.1 uncultured Pelagibacteraceae bacterium | reverse complement strand
TTATAAAGGCTGAATTACCATGATCATTTGCTTCCCATCAAACTTGGGATGCAATTCTACCTTACCGATATCCTTCATATCTTCTTTAATTTTGCCCATTAGTTCATTTCCAAGATGGGAATGCTGAAGTTCTCTACCTTTAAATCTTATAGTGAATTTGACCTTATCTCCTTTAGCTATAAATTTTTTAGCATTTTTAACTTTAAACTCATAATCATGAGTTTCCGTAACAGGTCTCATTTTAATTTCTTTTAAAGAAACAATTTTTTGTTTTTTCTTTGCAAGGTTTGCTTTTTTCTGGGCATCATACTTATATTTACCCATATCCATTATTTTACATACAGGAGGATTAGCATTAGGTGCTATTTCAATTAAATCTAAACCTTGATTTTTTGCCATAGAAATAGCTTCATTGGTATTCATAACTCCAAGATTTTCTCCATCACTTGCTATAACCTGTACATCAGGAGAAGAAATTCTATTATTAGATCTTGGACCTCTATCCTTGGTTCTTCTTTGAAAATAATTTTGTTTGAAGTCTGCCACTTAGTTTGATGATGCTTTGTTTAAAGCAGAGAATTTTTTTAAGAATTGATCTATACCCATATTTTCTTGTTTGTTAGAATCTAATCTTCTAATCGTTACTGAATTGGAGTCAACTTCTTTTTTACCACAAATTAATAAAAGCGGTATTTTTGCTAAAGAATGATCTCTAATTTTATAATTTAAATTATGATTTTTTAAATCTACTGCAGAACTTATACCTGAATTTTTAATTTTATTTGATACTTTAATTGCATAGTCATTAAATTCTTCTGAAATAGGTATTACCATAGTCTGTAAAGGAGATATCCAAAATGGAAACTTACCTGCATAATTTTCAATTAAAATTCCAATAAATCTTTCTAGAGAACCAAATAACGCTCTATGCAACATAACGGGAACTTTTTTAGTTCCATCTTTATCAACGTAAGAAGCATCTAGTCTTCCAGGTAAATTTAAATCTACTTGCAAAGTTCCACATTGCCAATCTCTGCCAATAGCATCTCGTAAAACAAATTCAATTTTTGGACCATAAAAAGCTCCTTCACCTTTATTAATAGTATATTCTAATTTAGAAGCTTTAACAGCTTCAAGCAAAGAGGCTTCTGCTTTATCCCATACTAAATCATCACCAACTCTTACTTCTGGTCTGTCTGCATATTTTAGAATTACATTTTCAAAACCAAGGTCCTTATAAATATCTAATATTAAATTTGTAACAATTAAACATTCACTAGTAATTTGATCTTCAGTACAAAAAATATGGGCGTCATCTTGAGTAAAGGCTCTTACTCTTAATAACCCATGTAAAGCGCCTGATGGTTCATAACGATGAACTTTACCAAATTCAGCAAAACGTAAAGGAAGATCTCTGTAACTTTTTAGACCTTGATTGAATACCTGGATATGACCAGGGCAATTCATCGGTTTAATTGCAAAAACTTTCTCATCTGGTGTTTCAGAAGTATACATGTTTTCTCCATATTTTTCCCAATGCCCAGATTTTTCCCATAGTTGTCTATCTAGTACTTCTGGAGTATTTACCTCTTTATAACCAGCAGCATCTTGTCTACTTCTCATGTAGTTAATGAGCTTTTGAAATAAACCCCATCCTCTTTCATGCCAAAATACCGAGCCGGGACTTTCTTCTCTAAAATGAAATAAATCCATTTCTCTCCCTAATTTTCTATGATCTCTTTTTTCCGCTTCTTCTATTCTTTTTAAATAATCATCTAGATCTTTTTGAGTTGCCCAACTCGTACCATATATTCGTTGCAACATTTCATTATTAGAGTCTCCTCTCCAATATGCTCCCGACACTTTTGTAAGTTTAAAATATTTTCCTATTTTACCTGTAGAGGAAAGATGTGGACCTCTACATAAATCATGCCATTCTCCATGAAAATAAATTGATACATCTTCGTTTTCAGGTATCGCTTCAATAAGCTCGGCTTTATAAATTTCTCCTTTTTTTTTAAAATGGCTAATTGCTTTGTTTCTATCCCAAACTTCTCTTTTTGTTATTTCATTCCTATCAACTATCTCTTTCATTTTATTTTCAATTTTTACTAGATCATCCTCTGTAAATGGTTCTTTTCTAGCAAAATCATAATAAAATCCATTTTCTATCACGGGTCCAATTGTAACTTGTGTGCCAGGAAACAATTCTTGAACAGCCATAGCTAAAATGTGAGCTGTGTCATGCCTTATAGTTTCCAAGCCCTCAGGATTTTTTGAGGTAAAAATTTTTACAGAACAATCATTTTCAATTAGAAAATCAAGATCTTTAAGCTCACCATCAACACTTATAACCATGGCTTGTTTAGCTAATGATTTACTAATTTTTTCAGCTACTTCCAATCCAGTAACTTTATTTGGAAAATCAATATTGTTTCCGTCAGGTAATGTTATTATCGGCATTTAATTTAATAATCTCTTATACTCTGAATAAGTAGAAAAGCACATTTTTTCAACATTAAATTTTTGAACTATGTTTTTTCTTCCTTCATTACCAATTGATTTTAATAGAGTTTCATCCATGTTAAGAGTTCTTAATATTTTATCACTTAATGATTTGGCATTTCCTGCTTCGTATAAAAAACCAGTTTTTTCATCAATTATTGTTTCATTAGAACCTCCAATATTACTTGCTATAATTGGTTTTTCCATCGATTGTGCTTCAACAGCAACTCTACCAAAAGCCTCTGGTTCGGTTGAGGCTGAAACAATAATATCAGAAACCTTATAAGCTAATGCCATATCCTTGCAATGATCTATGAATCTTATTTGTTTAGAAAGTCGGTATTGCTCTGCAAGTCTTATTAATTTTTTCTTATATAAATCTCTACCTTGATCACTACCTAGAATGACAGCATAAAATGCTTCATAACCCAATTCTATATTCACTAAATTAATTGCCTCTATAAAAACCTCCTGTCCTTTCCAGGAGGTTAATCTGCCAGGTAAAAGTATAATTTTTTTATCTTTATCAATACCCCATTTTTTTAACAATTTTTTTTCGTCAACTTCAATTTTGGTTGTTGGGTCAAAGTAATCAACATTTATTCCTCTAAAAATAACCATTAATTTTTTTTTCTCGTTTAAATATTTTGAATAATTTTTTTTAATATGAGAAAAAATAAAATTAGATCCTGCAATTATTAAATCTGCTCTAGTCATTACTGAATTATAAATTTTTTTTATATTACTCTTAAAATTGTATGTTCCATGAAAGGTAGTTACAAATTTTCGTCCAGTGATTTTTGTTGCTAACAAACATGACCAGGCTGGTGCTCTACTTCTCGCATGAACCAGAGAAATATTATAAACTAAAATTATTCCAATTAAGATAAAAGCATTAATTAAAATTAATAAAGGATTTTTACTCTGTACAGGAAGTCTGAATATCTTAACTTTTTCTCTATCTACAAATTTAAGTAATTCACCACCACTTGTTACAATAAATGATTTACAATTATTTTCGGGTAAATAATGCGCTATATCATAACAGCCTGTTTCAGCGCCTCCATAACCTAATTTTGGTATTACTTGTAAAACTTTTAAATCAGATGACATTTGATATGATTATATATTAATAGACAAAACTTATAAACGATTATGGCAAATTTCAGATTTCATCAAATATCAAATACAAAGAAAATTAGACATATTTCTAAAATTTTTAAAAATAGTTCTTTTATAGTTTTTTTACATGGCTTTATGTCAGATCTTGAAGGAAAAAAACCAAATGCGTTTTTGAAATTTGCTAAAAAAAATAAAATAAGTTTTTTGGCGCTAGAATACTCTGGTCATGGGAAATCTTCTGGAAAATTTGTAAATGGAAATATTTCAAAATGGAGTAAAGAGACTTCAATTCTAATTAGGAAATATGTAAAAAAAAAAGAATTTGTGCTAATTGGTTCAAGTATGGGTGCATGGATTTCGCTTAATCAATTCAAAATTTTCAAAAAACAGATTAAAGGATTTTTAGGAATAGGGGCTGCTCCTGAATTTTTAGAAAATTTAATGTGGAAAAAATTTACTAAAAAAATGAAAGAGGAAACAATACGCAAGGGTATTTATCAATTAAAACATGGCAATTATGAATATCCAATTACTCTACAATTAATTAAAGATGGAAGAAAAAACAAAGTCTTAAATAAGAAAATAAATTCAAATATTAAAGTAACAATGGTACATGGTGAAAAAGATGAGGCAGTTCCTGTCTCATATTCAAGAAAAGTTTTAAGATTATTTCCAAAAGCAAAGAAAAAATTAAATATTATAAAAAAAGGTGATCATAGTTTATCAAATAAAAAATGGTTAAATATAATTTTAAAAGAGCTTAAATTATTAATTTAACTAACTTTTTTTATATCTTTATTTAAAGTAATTGGATTTTTTAATTTATCCAACATTTCTTTAGGACACACCTGAATAAAATTATTTACTTCATCCTCAAAGTTTTCAATTATTTTTTTCGACAATTGAGACTCAGTTTCTTTAAAGTGTTCACTTACTAAATTTTTTAAATATTCTTTCCAATAATCTGTCTCTACATTTTGCCAAACAACTGACTCGGGATTTACTTTCTTTTCAAATTGTTGAGACTTATCATATATAAAAGCCATTCCACCTGTCATACCAGCTGCAAAATTATCACCAACATCTCCTAAAATTGCTACAATTCCACCAGTCATATATTCACATCCATTAGAATCGCATCCTTCAATTACTGTAACTGCACCAGAATTTCTAACTGAAAATCTTTCACCAGCTTGACCAGCAGCAAAAAGTTTTCCTGAAGTAGCTCCGTAAAGAACAGTATTTCCTAAAATTGTATTCTCATTTGAAATTAAATTACTCTCTTCAGGTAATTTTATTGAAATAGTAGCTCCTGACAAACCTTTACCAACATAATCATTTGCATCTCCCTTTAATACAAGTTTTAAGCCTTTAGAGGAAAATGCACCAAATGATTGACCTGCTGATCCTTTAAAATTTAAAACTAAAAAGTTTTCATCAAGTTTTTCATAACCATATTTTTTATACAAATGATGAGAAATTCTTGTGCCTACTGCCCTGTGAGTATTTTTTATTTGATATTCTTTTTCAATTTTTTCAGATTTATCTAAAGCTTGTTCAATTTCTGGCCAAATTTCTTGGTCAAGAGTATCTGGTACATTATTTATTTCTTGAACCTCACAATACCTCGGATTATTTCCAGTATCAGCTTGAACAAATAAAGGATTTAAATCTAAATCGTCTAAATTTGGAGAACCCTTACTAACCTGTTTTAACAAGTCTGTCCTACCAATCACTTCATTTAATGATTTAAAACCTAAACTTGCTAATATTTCTCTTACTTCACTGGCTATAAATGTGAACAAATTAACTACTTTTTCTGGAGTTCCAGTAAATTTCTCTCTGAGCTTTTTATCTTGAGTGCAAACTCCTACAGGACATGTATTTGAATGACACTGCCTTACCATTATACATCCCATTGCAACTAATGCTGTAGTAGCAACACCATATTCTTCAGCACCCATCATTGCAGCTATCACCACATCTCTTCCAGTTTTAATTCCACCGTCTGTTCTTAATGTAACTTTATGTCTAAGATTATTTAAAGTTAATACTTGATTTGCTTCCGTCAACCCCATTTCCCATGGTATTCCAACATACTTAACACTAGTCTGTGGTGTTGCTCCTGTTCCACCATTATGTCCAGAAATTAATATTATATCTGCTTTTGCTTTAGCTACACCAGCTGCAATTGTTCCTACTCCAGAGGATGCAACAAGCTTAACTCCAATTCTTGCTTTAGGATTTATTTGTTTCAAATCATAAATTAGTTGTGCAAGATCTTCGATTGAATAAATATCGTGATGTGGTGGTGGTGATATTAAAGTTACCCCGGGAGTTGAATGTCTAAGTTTAGCAATCTCCTCTGTAACTTTAAATCCTGGTAGCTGACCTCCCTCACCAGGTTTAGCACCTTGTGCAATTTTAATTTCTATCTCATTACAATTATTAAGATAATTAACTGTAACTCCGAATCTTGCAGAAGCTATTTGTTTAACTCTTGAGTTTGCACTGTCACCATTATCTAAAACTTTAAATCTACTTGCATCTTCACCGCCCTCTCCGCTACATGAAGCTCCTTTGATCCGATTCATACCAGTTGCCAAAGTTTCATGTGCCTCTTTCGACAAAGCTCCATGAGACATGCTCCCACTTCCAAATCTTTTTAAAATATTTTCTATTGGCTCAACCTCAGAAATATCTATTGGTCCACTTAATTTTTTTTCTCTAAAATCAATTAAATCTCTGAGATTTATTGGTGGTAAACTATAAATACCATCTGCATATCTTTTATAAGCATCATAGGAATTAGATCCAACAGCACTTTGAAGTAAATGAATTAATTTTCCCTGATATTGATGTGTTTCACCATTTTTACGATATCTGTATATACCACCAATCGGCAAAATAGTTTCAGAACTTTCAAATGCCTCTTTATGAATCTCTCGAATTTTTTTCTCTATACCCGTAAGTCCAATACCTGAAATTTTAGATACAACTCCTGGAAAATAATCTGCAACAATTGTTCTGCTTAAACCTACGGTTTCGAAGTTGCATCCACCTCTATAAGAACTTAGAACTGAAATACCCATCTTAGACATAATTTTTAATAGACCTGCGTTTACTGATTTTATGTATCTCTCCACACATTCATCAAAGCTAAATTTACCAAATAATTTCTTTTCATGACGCTGAAATAAGCTATCAAATGCTAAATATGGATTTACAGTAGTTGCTCCAACTCCTATTAAGGTTGCAAAAGAGTGTGTATCTAAAGCCTCTCCAGATTGAACATTTATTGATACATATCCTCTTAGTTTTTTTTCAATGAGGAATGAATTAATTGATCCAACTGCTAAAAGCATTGGTATTGGAAGTTTTGAGTTAGAAAGCTCTTTGTCACTTAAAATCAATTGAGTAACTCCCTGTCTTACTGCAATTTCAGCTTCTTTTTGAATTTTTTTAATTGAGTCAAATAAAGTTTCTTCCTCAGAAAAAGTACAATCAATTATGGATGAATTATTCCCAAAAAAATTTATAAATTTTTCAAACTGAGAATTTGATAATATTGGACTATTTAAAACATAAATATTTTGCTTTGTTAAATTATCAAAATTTAAAATATTTCCAAGATTTCCAAATCTTGTTTTCAAGCTCATAACCTTGTTTTCTCTCAAAGAGTCTATTGGTGGGTTTGTGACTTGGCTAAAATTCTGTCTAAAAAAATGGTATAACGGTCTATACCTGTCTGACAAAACAGCCAATGGTGTATCGTCGCCCATAGAACCAGTTGCTTCTTTAGCATCTTCTGCCATGGGATGCAGTATGAGCTCAAGGTCTTCTAAACTTATTCCAAAAGTATATTGTCTTCTTCTTAAATCATCTCCCGAAAAAGAATTTTTTTCATCTGAAATAGTTAACTCATCATCTAGATCGATAATTTGAGAATTAAAGTGTTTATATTCTTTAGCTAAATAATCTTTTATTTGCTTGTTAGTAAATACTTTTCCTTTTTCTATTCTAACTCCAATTATTTCCCCAGGACCCAATCTTCCCTTTGACAAAATTCTTTTTTCATTTAATTCAATCATTCCTGTTTCAGAACCTGCAAATAATAATTTATCTTTTGTGATTGCGTATCTTAAAGGTCTTAATCCATTTCTATCATTTGCAGCTATAACCCACTCATTATCAGTTCCAGCAATAGCTGCCGGTCCATCCCATGGCTCCATAGTACTATTTAAAAAATTAAATAATTGTTGATGATCTTTTGGAAGAGTTTTATTTTTTTTAGACCATGCATCTGGAACTAACATAAGCTTCGCCAAAGGAGCGGGCTGACCAGATATATTTAATAATTCAAAAACATTGTCTAATGCAGCAGAGTCTGATGCTCCCTGTTGTATAACAGGTTTTAAGTTTTCAATATCGTCGAAAAGGGGACTGTTCATCTCTTGTTCATGAACTTTCATCCAATTTTTATTTCCTCTATAAGTATTAATTTCTCCATTATGCGCTATAGCTCTAAAGGGTTGAGCTAAATTCCAGCTAGGTGCTGTGTTTGTTGAAAATCTTTGATGAAAAATAGCAAACCTTGAAACAAATCTCTCATCTTTTAAATCAAGGTAGAAATCTGAAATAGCTTCAGCTAAAAACATCCCCTTGTAAATGATAGACTTAGAGCTCAATGAACAAATATAAAAATTGTTTAAAGATTTTTTAAAAGCTTCGTTTTCTATCTTTCTTCTAGTTTCGTAAATTTTTCTTTCTAAATCTTTATTTGTTAATTCTGGATTATAAGGTTTAAACAATACCTGGATAATTTCAGGCATTGTTTGGAATGCCTTTTCTCCTAAAACTTTTGGATTAACTGGAACTTGTCTCCAGCCGTAAATATTAAAATCATTTTTTGTTAATTCACTTTCAACAATAGTTTTGCAACTTTCTTGTGCTGCGTAATCATTCCGAGGCAGAAATATCATGCCCACACATATTTCAGAATTATCATGTGTGTGTCCTGTCACTTCTATCTTTTCAATGAAGAAATCTTTTGGTATTTCAACATGAATTCCAGCTCCATCACCTGTTTTACCATCGGCATCTACAGCGCCTCTATGCCAAACAGCTTTTAACGCTTCAATACCATATTCTACAACTTTACGAGATTTTTTACCTTCAGTTGATGCTATTATGCCAACTCCACAAGCATCATGCTCCATATCTTCTGAATAAACATTATTTTCTTTTAAAAGGTGAAGGTTCTTTTTATAGTTTTCCATTAAGCCACTCTTTTTTCTACTTTAGATTTACTCTCAAGATAAGTTTTAATTGAAGCCGCTGCATCTCTTCCATCTTTTATCGCCCAAACAACTAATGAAGCTCCTCTAACTATATCACCAGCAGCAAACACCCCTTTTATATTTGTTTCCATAGTATCAAAATCTGTTTTAATAGTTCCCCACTTTGTTACTTGTAATTCACTACTATCAAATAAATTTGGTATATCCTCAGGATCAAAACCTAGTGCTTTGATAACCATATCTGCTTTTGTTTCGTAACTTGAGCCTTCTTGTACTTGTGGCTTTCTTCTTCCTGTCTCGTCTGGATCACCTAATTTAATTTGATCTACAATTATTTTTTCTACTTTATTTGTACCTTTAAATTCTTTAGGGCTTGATAGCCAAACAAACTCAACACCTTCTTCTTCAGCATTTGCAACTTCTCTAGCAGATCCTGGCATATTTTCTTTATCTCTTCTATACAAACATTTAACAGATTTTGCCTTCTGTCTTATAGAAGTTCTTACACAATCCATTGCTGTGTCACCTCCACCAATTACAACAATATCTTTACCTTCCGCATTTAAAATTCCTTTATCAAACAGCTCAACATCATCTCCTAGACCTTTTTTATTAGATGCTGTTAAAAAATCCATAGCAGGAAAAATATTATCAAGATCATTTCCAGGTAAGTTTACTTCTCTTGCTTTATAAACTCCTGTTGCAATTAAAATTGCATCATGTTTTTTTCTCAATTGGTCTAGGCTTGCATCCTTGCCAACTTCAAAATTTTGAACAAATTCAATTCCTCCATCCTTTAAAAGTTTTGTTCTTCGCTCTACAACTTCTTTTTCTAATTTAAAATTTGGAATTCCATAAATTAATAATCCTCCTGCTCTATCATATCTATCGTAGACAGTAATTTTATACCCATTTTTTCTTAATTGTTCTGCGGCAGCTAATCCAGCAGGACCTGCTCCTATAATTCCTACGCTTTGATTTTTTTCATTTGTAACTTGAATTGGTTTTACCCAACCCTGAGCCCAAGCGTTATCAGTAATATATTTTTCTACTGATCCTATAGTTACTGTCCCATGACCAGACTGTTCTATAACACAATTTCCTTCACACAATCTATCTTGAGGACAAATTCGGCCACATACTTCAGGCATATTATTTGTGCTTTGTGACAATTCATAAGCTTCTTTTAATCGTCCCTCTGCTGTCAATTTCAACCAATCTGGAATATTATTGCTTAAAGGACAGTGAACTTGGCAAAAAGGTACTCCACACTGAGAACACCTGCTTGACTGTTCCTTAGCTTTTTCACTTATATATTCATCATAAATTTCATTAAAATCTTGCTTTCTTTTATCAACTTCTCTTTTAGGTGGAGTTTGTTGACCTATTTTAACGAATTTAAGCATTTTATCTGGCATAATATTTTATAATTTTTGGCAAATTATATATTGAATTATATAAATAAAGCCAAAAATAGGTCATATACATTGACCTTATTTTATCAATTACTCCCATAAATAAATAAGTTTCTAATAAATGCATAGCTACTATGTTCAAATCGAATTGTTTTAAATAAATACTTTATAAGTTACGTAGAAACGATGTTTCAAAATATTATAGAAATTTTAATTCTCTCAGCAATTCAAGGAATATCGGAATTTCTTCCTATTAGTTCATCTGCTCATTTAATTTTGGTTTCTACTTTATATGAATTTAAATCTAGTTCTTTGCTTATTGATATCAGCCTCCATCTAGGGTCACTAATAGCAATAATTTATTTTTTTAAAGATGAGCTGTTTGATATCAGAAAAAATAAAAGAATTTTAAATTTAATTGTATTGGGGTCTATTCCATTAATAATTGTTGGATACATACTTTATAGTACAAATTTAATTTATCAGTTAAGAAGTTTAGAGGTCATTGCTTGGACTACTTTAATATTTGCAATTATTTTGTACATCTCAGACAAAAATCGATTTGATAAAAAAATTTCATCAAATTTAAATTTTCAGTCAATAATAT
Organism: uncultured Pelagibacteraceae bacterium; assembly: GCA_902617805.1. Classification (GTDB taxonomy): domain Bacteria; phylum Pseudomonadota; class Alphaproteobacteria; order Pelagibacterales; family Pelagibacteraceae; genus Pelagibacter. The sequence continues at coordinate 59,000 of CACMYF010000002.1, read as the reverse complement.
TTATAGGTATTTTCCAAATTTTCTCTCTTGTGCCTGGAGTGAGTAGGGCAGGAATCACTATAACAGCTGCGAGAATTTTAAAATTTAATAGAGTAGATTCAAGTAAGATATCTTTTTTACTTTCAATCCCAGCATTGGCTGGAGCTAGTGTCTTAAGCTTAAAAGATGTTTTTGAACAATCGATACAATTTAATTACTTAGTTGTTATCGCAGTTATATCTTCTTTTATTTTTTCTTTTCTGACAGTTAAATTTTTTTTAATTTATATAAATAAATTCTCAATGAATGCGTTTGTAATTTATAGAATAATAATTGCTTTGATTTTATTTAGTTTAGTTTATTAAGTATACTTCTTCTTAATTAAAGGGAGTAATTGAGATAAGAGAACTCCACATAGAATAAAAAAGCATCCAAGTAAATTATTAACATCTAGAATTTGATTTAAAATAAACCAAGCAGCTATAGTCGCAAATACACCTTCAAGAGAAAAAATTATAGCTGCAGGCGCTGGAGTAATATTACGCTGGGCATAAATTTGTAATACAAATGCAAATCCGCCTGATAATATACCTGCATATAAAATTGAATAAATTTCCATTAAAATATTACTTAAAATAAATTCTTCATAAATAATTCCAATTATAAATGAAAAAATAGCCACAATTAAAGTCTGTGCAGCTCCTAAGGTAAGTGGAAGATTGTATTTAGTTATAATGATCCCAGTAAAAATAATATGAGTGCTCCAAAATAAAGCTCCTAGAACAACTAAAGTATCTCCTAATCTTACTGTTGCATCATGAAAATTTGTTAATAAATATCCTCCAATTAAACATAGAACTACAGAAGGCCATACACTCCAATGCATTGATTTTTTACCAAACAAAAAAATGATAATCGGTACCATTGGCACATAAAAAATTGTAAAAAAGGCAGCATTTGCAACATCCGTATAAAGCAAAGCAACTTGTTGAAGTGCAGAGCCTAAAAATAAAGAAATTCCAATTAACAATGAATAAATTATGAAAGTTTTTTTATCTAATTTAAATTCTGATTTAAAATTTTTTAATTCAAATAAAATCAAAAGTGGAGTTATGGCTAAAAAACCAACAAAAAACCTCACGGCATTAAATGTAAAAGGGCCAATATTATCCATGCCTGTGTCTTGGGCAATAAAAGTTGTTCCCCAAATGAAAGTGCATAATAAGGCACTAAATAATGATATGGATTTACTCATTTTTAATTAGACAGCTAGTTTATAAGCAAAATTTTTGCCTAAGTTTTCTTTTAGATCATTATTAAACCTAGCTGCTTCTGCACCATCAATAATTCTGTGATCATAAGATAAAGAAATTGGGAGCATAGTCCTGGTTTGAAACTTACCATTCATAAAAATTTGTTTTTTTTCTGATCTTCCTACTCCTAATATAGCAACTTCAGGATAATTAATTATAGGGGTAAAAAATGAACCTCCTATACCACCTAAACTCGTAATCGTCATCGAGCCACCAAACAATTCTTTTTTATCAATTTTTAAATTTCTGCAAAGTTCACTTACCTCTTTTAATTCTTTACTTATGAGAGAAATTTTTTTGTTATTTGCATTTCTTATTTTTGGAACCATTAGTCCATTTGGTGTGTCAACTGCTATCCCAATATGGTAATATTTTTTTAAAGTCATTTTTCCAGTCTCAATTTCGTCGATAGAAGAATTAAAACTAGGAAATTTCTTAAGAGATGCAACTAAAGCCTTTATTATAAATGCTAGAGGTGTAATTTTAATTTTTTCTCCAGTATACATATCTGTTAATGAACTTCTAAAACTTTCCATCTCCGTTATGTCGGCTTCATCGTGATTTGTAACATGAGGAATTGTTGTCCATGAATTTGTAAGATATTTTGATGATAATTTTTTTACTCTTGGTATGTCTTTAATTTCTATTTCACCAAAATCAGAATGTTCAAATTCGTTTTTAATTTTATCTGGTTTTGTATCTTTTGCTACAACTGTGGTTTTTGAGTTAGATGAAACAAATTTTTTAATATCATCTTCAATAACTCTGCCATCTTTCTGGCTCCCGGCTACTTGATTAATATCTACACCAAGTTCTCTAGCAAATTTTCTAGCTTTTGGACTTGCAGATGAAATGTCTGAAATATTATTTTTAGAAAAAGTTTTTTCTTGGATTTCAGGTTTTATTACCTCAATATTTTTTGGCTCTTTTTCAATTTCTAGTTTTTCTTTAACCTCTTCCTTTTTAACTTTTAAATCACTTTCTATAGTTAAAATTAAGTCGCCCTCAGAAACTTTGTCTCCTACTTTTATTTTTAAATTTTTAATTTTACCTTCTAAATTTGATGGTATTTCTACGCTAGATTTGTCACTTTCGATTGTTATTAGAGCATCATTTTTTTTAATTGATTGACCTTCAGAAACTAATACCTCAATTACCTCTACATCTTTGAAATCTCCAATATTAGGTACTTTAATCTCAGTTTCTGACATTTATAATTTCGTTGGCATTGGTTTGCTACTGTCAATATTATACTTCTTCATTGCATCTTTTGCATATTTAGAAGTTATAAGCTGCTCTTTTGCCAAAATACTTAATCCGTAAGCAACCAAATGTTCTTTATCTACCTCAAAAAATTTTCTTAAATTTTTTCTTGTGTCACTTCTTCCAAAACCATCTGCTCCTAATGAATAAAAACTTTTATTAGTATAAGATCTGATTTGATCTGAATTCATTCTCATATAATCAGATGCAGCCATAATTGGGCCCTCTGTTTGGCCTAGGCATTGCTCAACATAAGATTTTTTGGGTTCTTTATCAGGATTTAAAAGATTATATCTTTCTACCTCCATCCCATCTTTTCTTAATTCATTAAAACTTGTTACACTCCATATCTCGCTGTCAATTTGATAATCATTTTGCAAAATCTCTGCAGCAGACATCATTTCCCTTAAGATTGTTCCTGATCCTAAAAGTTGAATTTTAGTTTTTTTGTATTTGTTAAATTCTTTTATTTTATACATACCCTTTAAAATGCCTTCCTCACAATTTTTATCTTTCGGCATTTCTGGATGTGAGTAATTTTCATTCATTGTTGTAATATAATAAAAAATATTCTCATTTTTCTCATGCATTCTTCTTAGACCTTCTCGAAAAATTACAGCTAATTCATAGTGGAATGTAGGATCATAAGTTACACAATTTGGAATAGTTGATGCAATCAAATGACTATGTCCATCCTGGTGTTGTAAGCCTTCTCCAGCTAATGTTGTTCTTCCAGCTGTTGCACCTACCAAAAATCCTCTAGCCTGACTATCCCCTGCTGCCCAAGCTAGATCTCCTATTCTTTGGAAACCAAACATTGAATAAAAAATATAAATTGGGATCATTTCGATATCATGATTAGTATATGCAGTGGCAGCAGCAATCCATGAAGACATAGCACCTGCCTCATTGATACCTTCTTCTAAAACTTGACCACTTTTATCTTCTCTATAAGAACTTAATTGAGCAGCATCCTCGGGTTCATATTTTTGCCCCTCATGTGCATAAATTCCAATTTTTTGGAAAAAACCCTCCATGCCAAACGTTCTGGCTTCATCAGGAATAATTGGAACTAATCTTGGAGATATATTTTTATCTCTTAATAAATTAGTTAGCATTCTCACAAGTGCCATTGTAGTAGACATTTCTTTTTCACCAGTAGATACTTTCATAAAATCAAAAATATCTTTGGTTGGTGCTTTTATTGGTTTTGCAAAAGTAGATCTTTCAGGTAAAAATCCACCTAATTTAATTCTTCTTTCTTTAAGATATTTTATTTCGGGTGATTTTTCATCAGGCTTAAAATATTCAATATTTCTTACCTGTTCATCTGTTAAAGGAACATCAAATCGATCTCTATAATACATCAAGTCATCAACATCTAATTTTTTAGTTTGGTGAGTAGTATTTACACTTTCACCAGATTTTCCCATTCCATAACCTTTAATAGTTTTAGCAATAATTACTGTTGGGCTTCCTTTATTTTTAGTTGCCTTATCATATGCAGCAAAAACTTTATGAGGATCATGTCCACCTCTATTGAGTCGCCATATATCTTTATCAGACATGCTTGAAACTAATTCTAATGTTTCAGGGGATTTTCCAAAAAACTTTTCTCTTACATAAGCACCGTCTCTTGCTTTCATTGCTTGATACTCACCATCTACTGTCTCATTCATAATTTTTACTAATTGACCCGTTTTATCGTTGGCTATCAATGAGTCCCAATACGATCCCCAAATTACCTTTATTACATTCCACCCAGATCCTCTAAAACTTCCTTCAAGTTCTTGAATAATTTTTCCATTACCTCTAACTGGACCATCCAATCTTTGAAGATTGCAATTAACTACAAAAATTAAATTATCTAAATTCTCTCTTGCAGCCAGCCCAATTGCTCCCATCGACTCTGGCTCATCCATTTCTCCATCACCTAAAAAGGCCCACACTTTTCTTCCTTCATCTTTAATCAAACCTCTATTGATTAAATATTTCATATATCTGGCTTGATATATAGCAAGCATGGGGCCTAACCCCATCGATACTGTGGGGAACTGCCAAAATTTTGGCATTAGCCATGGGTGTGGATATGACGATAGACCTCCAGGCTTTACCTCTTGTCTAAAACTATCTAATTGTTTCTCATTTAATCTACCTTCTAAGAAGGCCCTTGCATACATTCCTGGAGCACTATGCCCTTGGAAATAAATTAAATCTCCACCAAATTTATTATTTTTTGCTCTCCAAAAATGGTTCATGCCAACATCGTATAATGTTGCAGCAGATGCAAATGTACCAATGTGTCCACCAAGTTCAGGGTGTTTTTTATTTGCTCGAACTACCATCGCTGCTGCATTCCATCTAATTAACGATCTAATTCTTCTTTCAATATTTTGATCACCACTAGACTTTACTTCAGCCTCTGGGGGTATTGTATTAATGTAAGGTGTATTTTGAGTATAAGGAATATTCGCTCCTTCTCGATAAGCTTTGTTAATTAGTTCTTTAATCAAAAAATGAGCTCTTTGATTTCCATCTTTTGAAATAACTGCTGATAAAGACTCTAACCAATCTTGAGTTTCAAGCGGATCAATATCAGTCCCGTTAACTACTTGTATTGTAGATTGTTTTTTCTCAATTATTGGTTCAGATATAATTTTATCTTCCTCTTTTTTTTCAGCCATTGCTTCTTCAGCTTGTTTAATTATATTTTCTGTATCTTTTGGAAGAGTGCTTTCTGATGATGTTTTTGGTGATGATGTAAGATTAAGCAATAAATCACCTTTAGAAACTTTATCACCAACTTTAACTGCTAAACTATCTACTTTTCCAGCAATTGTAGAAGGGATTTCAACACTTGATTTGTCACTTTCAATTGTAACTATTGGATCATTTTCTTTAATTTGATCACCAGGTTTTACAAGTATCTCTATAACCTCAACATTTTCAAAGTCACCAATGTCAGGAACAAGTAATTTTTCGCTCATTTTTTAAAATGTTTTATATACCCAAAAAAACATTATTGGATTTTATTTTAACACATTAATAAGGTTTTTTCGTTAATCTTGTGTTTTTATTTTACAAAAAATAAAAAAATAAATGAATTTTACGCTTTTTAGCTTCTCTCAATACACATAGCTATCCCCATACCACCACCAATACAGAGTGCCGCACAACCTTTTTTTTTATCTTGCTTGATCATTTCATGGATAAGTGTAACCAAAATTCTTGCCCCAGAAGCTCCAATCGGATGACCTAAAGCGATTGCTCCTCCATTAACATTAACTTTTTGTTCAGGGATTTTTAATTCTTTAATTACCGCAATACTTTGTGCTGCAAAAGCCTCATTAATTTCAAATAAATCTACTTCATCTATTTTCCAATTTGCTTTAGATAATGCTTCTTGAATTGAAGGTATGGGTCCTAGTCCCATTAATGAAGGCTCAACCCCACAAGTTGCCCAAGATACAATTTTAACCAATGACTCTAATGATTTTTTTTCTGCTTGCTCTCTAGACATTAAAACTAAGGCCGCAGCACCATCGTTTATACCTGAGGAATTTCCAGGTGTTACAGTCCCATTTTCTTTAAATACTGTTTTTAATTTTCTTAGATCGTCTATACTTAAATTTTCTCTAGGATGTTCATCTTTTTCAAAAATTAATTTTTTGTCGCCATCTTCAATTTGTAATTTTATCAGCTCATCTTTAAATCTATTTTGACTATAAGCTTTTTCTGTTTTTTTCTGAGAATTTAAAGAAAAATTATCTTGTTCATCTCTAGAAATTTTATATTTTTCAGCAACATTCTCAGCTGTAACACCCATATGATAATCATTAAATGAATCGAGTAGACCATCTTTTATCATTGTATCTACTAATTTGTTTTCAGAAAATTTTTTATCTTCTCTATAATAAATTGCATGAGTTGCTCGAGACATATTTTCTTGACCGCCTGCAATGACTATTTTATTTTCTCCTAAACTTATTGATTGATATCCTGAAACAACAGATCTTAATCCAGATCCACAAACCTGATTAACAATATGAGCAGGCTTAGAAACCGGTACTCCTGCACCGATTGAAGCTTGTCTAGCAGGATTTTGACCAAGTCCAGAAGTTAAAACGTGCCCCATAATTACTTCATCAATCTCCTCTAAATCTAATTTTGATTTATAAATTACCTCTTTAATTGCTATTGATCCTAATTTTGATGCGCTAAGATTTTTTAACGACCCTTTGTATCTTCCAATTGGAGTTCTTAGTGCTGAAGTAATTACAACATCGCTAGAATTTTTGCTCATAAAGTAATTAACATAATATTTTATAAGTTAAATTACATCAAAAACTTTGATATATGAGATATATTATTTAAAGGGACCGCTGGCCAAATTGGATAAGGCGCTCGGCTACGAACCGGGAGATTCCAGATTCGAGTTCTGGGCGGTCCACCAAAAAGGAAATAAAAATGTTTAATTGGCTTTTGAATGCATCTTTACAAAAATCAGTAATTTATTTTTTTATAATTATTTTAATTATTTTATTAATTTTAACTTTTGTATTATAAAAAATTATGAGCAATGAATTTGAGCAAATAAGTATTAAACCTGGATTTATGAAACACAATGGAGGTGTTTTATTTAGAGCTATTTCAGAAAATGAATATGAATTTAAATCTATAATTAATGAAAATCATTTAAATGCTGCTGGAATAACTCATGGGGGTTATTTATCTGCTTTAATAGATGCAGGAGCAGGAACAGCCGCACATAGAGCTGCAGGAAATGCTCCATGTGTAACCATCTCCTTAGATATAAAATTTATAGGCGCTTCAAAAGTTGGAGATGAAATTATTGGACATACAAAAATTTTAAAAAAAACGAATACTCTTGTGTTTTTATTTTGTGAGCTAAAGTGTAATGATAAAATAATTACCTCTGCGTCTGGAGTATGGAAAATTATTAAAATAAAGCCTTCTAATTTAGGTCCAGGTGGGTAATTTTACTCTTTTCTTTTTAAGTTAAAGTAGCCAAATACTACTAACAATAATATTGCTATAGGATAAACGATATTTTTGGATGGTCTATCTGAATTTTCAATTTTAAATTCACTTATAAAGTCTCCCATTTCAAAACCACTTTTTTTTGCTTCTCCATTCCATTTCAAATTATCAACAACAACTTTATCATCTTGTTTCATTAATTTAATTCCATAGTCCTCTAAAGTAAATTTATCTTCAAAAGTATTTTTTGATATCACAAATAACTTATATCTTTCTCCGTATAAACTAGGCCTTGTTATTTTAATTTGAATTTCTTTTGTTGAGTCTAATTTCATTGAATTAATTTTAGTAATTTCCTCATAATTATATTTTGGATAAAATTTGTTTAAAACAAAGTCGGGTGATAACAAGGAAATAGAAATTACTAAAAAAATAATTATTTCATACCATTTAAGTTTATTAATAAACCATCCTTGAGTGGCTGATGTAAATACTAAAATCCCAATTAAAGAAGTTATAATTACAATCAATCCATGCCAAATATTTTCAATACCAATAAGTAAAAGTTCATGGTTAAATAAGAATACAATCGGCAAAATTCCTGTTCTTAAACTATACCAAAAAGCTTGCACCCCTGTTCTTAAGGGATCTCCACCAGATATTCCTGCAGCTGCATAAGAGGCAAGTCCCACTGGTGGCGTTACATCAGCCATTAAGCCAAAATAAAAGACAAATAAATGAACTGCAATTAACGGAAAAATAAAACCTGAGGCATTCCCAACATCCACCAACACAGTCGCCATTAAAGAAGCAACAACAACATAATTTGCCGTTGTTGGCAAACCCATTCCTAAAAGTAAGCACAAAATAATTGTTAAAAATAATAATATAGTAACATTATCTTTAGCTATAGATTCTATAACTATTATTAAATTAGTACTTAAGCCTGTAGATCCAACTGCACCAACAATAATTCCTGCAGTTGCAATCGCTATACCAACAGCAACCATATTTAAAGCGCCTTTTTCAAAACCAACTATTGTTTGATTAAACCATTCTTTAAAAGCATCTTTTTTAATTTCATTTTTAATTAACAAATTTATTAAATTGACTAAAACCAAAGTAATGGTTGCATAAAAAATTGAATATGAGGCAGTAAATCTTAAATAAACCAAAGTATAAATTAAAACAAAAATTGGTATTAAAAAATGTATCCCAGATAAAAAAGTTTTTTTTAAATGAGGAACATCTGCATCATCCATTCCTTTGAGATTTAATTTTAAAGCTTCTAAATGTGAAATATAAAATAATGCTATGTAAGAAATAATTGCTGGTAAGAAAGCATGTTTAACTATTTCAAAGTAAGTTACACCAATAAAACTTGCCATTACGAATGCAGCCGCGCCCATGACAGGTGGCATGATCTGACCATTGACTGATGAGGAAACCTCGATAGCACCAGCTTTTTCTTTTGAAAAACCAGTTTTTTTCATAATTGGAATTGTAAAAGTTCCAGTAGTAACTGTGTTTGCAATTGAAGATCCCGAAATTAATCCAGTCATACCTGAGCCTAATATTGCTGCCTTTGCAGGTCCTCCTCTCATTTTTCCAACCATTGCAAAAGCAAGATCTAAAAAATATTTTCCACCACCAGCAGTTTCAAGCAAAGCGCCAAATAAAACAAATAGGAAAATAAAATCTACTGATACCCCAATTGGAATTCCAAAAATTGCTTCTTGATCAAGCCACTGGAAGCCTACAAGTCTATTTAAAGACAAACCGCCATGAGAAATTATTTCAGGCGCATACCTTCCAAAGTATGAAAACAATAGAAAACAACTAGCTATAATTACCAAAGGTAAACCAATTGCTCTTCTGGTGGCCTCTAAAAGAATTAAAATTCCACATCCTCCTAAAATCAATTCTAAAGGAAAATTTAATGTTTCTGATATCTTCAGATTTAAAAGAACACCCCCTCTTTCAACCAACTGATCATAAAAAAAATAAATATAAAGACACGATATCGCTCCCATAAAACTGATCAAAACATCAAAAAACGAAATTTTCTTACCTTTTGAGATTGGGTAAATTAAAAAGGCCAAAGTTAAAGCAAAACCTAAATGAATTGCTCTTGCTGGCAATCCCTTAAACATTCCAAAATTTAGCATAAATGGAAATGGTGAAGCGTACCAAAGTTGAAATAGTGACCAAATAATTGCTATTGCTGAAACAATTTTTAAATGAAAACCAGTAATATTTCTAGTTGGTGATAAGTCTTCGCTTATTTTATTTTTAATTTTACTGCTGATTGAGTCGCTCATTAAAATTATTCATACCATAAAAAAAAGGCCCGGTAAAAATTACCAGGCCTTTTTAATTAATAAAAATTGGATTACATTAACCCAGCTTCTTTATAGTATTTTATTGCACCTGGATGTAATGGAGCAGATAAACCATCTTTAATCATGTTTTTCTTTTCCAAGAATCCAAATGCTGGATGTTGTTTTTTGAAATCATCAAAATTTTCCATCACAGCTTTTGTAACTAAATAAACAAGCTCTTCAGAAACATCTGCAGAAGTAACAACAGTAGCTTTTACACCAAAAGTTGTAGCATCTTTTTTCTGACCTGTGTAAGTTCCTTTAGGTATTACTGCCTGTGCATAATAATCTGCACCATCAATTAAACCTTGAACCTCAGAACCTGTTAAATTAATTGGAGATGCTTTAGCTGCACAAGTTGCTGCTTGTTCCATAGCACCATTTGGAAATCCAACAGAATAACCAAATGCATCTATTTTTCCGTCGCATAGTGCTTTAACTTGTTCAGAAGATGTAAGTTCAGTTGTTGATTTAAAGAAACTGTTATCAACACCCATTGCTTTCATCAGTTCTTCCATAGTTCCTCTTTGACCTGAACCAGGATTACCGATGTTAACTACTTTTCCTTTTAATCCAGCAAAATCTTTAATTTTTGCTTTTTTTCTAGCCCAAATTTGAAAAGGCTCATTGTGAACTGAGAAAACTGCTCTCAAATTACTAAATTGTTTTCCTTCCCATTTACTAGATCCATTAACAGCATGATACTGCCAGTCTGATTGTGCTACACCAAATTGGAATTCTCCAGCTGCTATCTGACCAATATTGTAGTTAGATCCACCAGTGGATGGAGCAGTACATCTATAAGCTTTAGCTGTACCTTTTTTTCTGCCATGTTCAGCACTAATTGCTGATTTGTGAAGCATTTTACATATAGCGTTCCCTGTTTGGAAGTATACTCCTGTAGGTCCGCCTGTTCCTATCGTAAAGAACTCAGCTGATTTAGCAACAGTTGTCAAAGACAATGATGCAAATAAAATCAGTAAAGCACTTGATAGAGATGTGATTATTTTTTTCATTGTTTACCCCTCTATTTATATGTCGTTATTTTTATAAGTTTATTCTAACAAAAAATAATCGTAGGTGTACAGAGTGATTTTATAAGTTTTCTGACCAATTCTTTAGTTTATTAACACCTTCTACTACTTTTGGCGCAAACTTATTAATTAAATTTTCATCAATTTTTTTTGTTTCATCAATATTGTTCATAAACTCTTGTCCATCAAAATCTGTAAAACTTAACCTTGCTAACATTTTATCTGGATTAAACCCAAAATCAGAACCTGGTAATAAAGCAACTCCAGTATTATTTAATATATCCTTACACATTTCTGATGAAGTTTTAAATTTGTTATTTAAAAATTCTGGCATTAAATAAAATCCTCCATGAGGTTCATTAATCAATACCTTATTTGATTTTAAATTTGAAAAAACATATTTACCAACTGCACTTAAAATATTTACTGATTTTGTAATATAATTTGAATGATCATTTTCGTAAGCTTTGATTGCTGCATACTGAATAGGTGCGCTCACAGCAGAAAAAGTTTCACTAGCTAATACATTGATCATATTTTTTATATTATTCAATTCATCTGGAATTATAAAATAACCAAGTCTCCATCCTCCTGCACCACACCATTTACTAAGTCCAGTACTAATAATAGTTTTTTCAGGACAATAACTTGAGATAGATTTAAAATTTTTCGAAAATGTTAATTCTGAATATATTTCATCTGATAAAATTATAAGATTATACTTTTTGGCAATTTCTGAAATTTCTTCTAATTTGTTACAAACCTGTCCGGAAGGATTGTTCGGTGAATTTAAAAATAATAAATAATTTTTATCTTTATCTTTTGATATGATTTTCTCAATCTGTGGTCCAGTAGGAAACCAGTTGTTTCCTCTTTCTGTTTGGAGAATTTGAATTTTATTTCTCCCTAAAATAGCTTGTGGTGCATATGAAACCCAACTGGGTGCTGGCAATATAATTTCACCATCAAAAATTACATGTAATAAAAACATTAATTCTTTAGATCCTGGTCCAATAATTACATTGTTAGCTTTGTAGTTATAATTTTTCTTTTTAGATGAATATTTCGCTACAGCTTCCCTTAATTCCTCAAGGCCCTGCATGGGTAAATATTTGTTTTGATAGGCATTACTTTTTAATTCTTCAACAACATCCTCAGGTACTTTAAATGGTGATTGTCCAAAACCAAATTTAAAGATTTTTTTTCCTTGTTGTTCTAATTGTTTTGAAGTTTCGTTAATTGCAAGAGTAGATGAAGGCCTTAGGTCTTTGACAAGATTTTTTAACATTTAATTGCTCAATTCTTTTAAATTATTAAATTGTTCAAGAGCTTCGGGATTTGCTAAAGCTTCAATGTTTTTAATTTGACTTCCTTCTATCTTACTTTTAACTGCAAGTTCAACTATTTTGCCACTTTTTGTTCGAGGTATATCTTTTACAACAATAATTTTACTTGGAACATGTCTAGGAGATGCATTTTTTTTTATTTGTAATTTAATTTTGTTAATTAATTCTGCAGTTAATGAATAATTTTTGCTCATTACAATAAATAAAACTATTCTAACATCATTATCCCATGATTGTCCTACAACAATAGACTCTTTTATTTCTTTAAACTTTTCAACTTCTGAATATATCTCTGCTGTTCCAAGTCTTACACCTCCTGGATTTAAAGTAGTATCTGATCTTCCATGAATTATATATCCACCACTATTTTTTATCTCTGCGTAATCTCCATGGTGCCATATATTTTTAAATCTATTAAAATAAGCACTCTTAAGTTTAATATCATTTTTATCATTCCAAAACTTTAAAGGCATTGATGGAAAAGGATTTTTACAGACAAGTTCTCCTTTACTATTTTTTAAAGACTTCCCTTTATCACTTAAAACATCTACATCCAAAGCCAAACCATTGTTTTGTATTTCTCCTATATTCACTGGCTGATATAAATTTCCTAATACGAAGCACGAAACAATATCGGTACCACCAGAAATAGATGACAAATGTACATTTTTTTTTATGTGCTTATAAACATATTTAAAACCTTCCTCTGAAAGAGGTGAGCCAGTTGAACAAATTGTTCTTAGTTTATTTAGTTTAAATTTATATTTTAATTTTGGTTTAAATTTTCTTAAAGCATCTACATACTTCGCACTTATACCAAATAAAGTTATTTTTTCTCTTTGTGCTATTTTCAAAAGCAAATCAGGTGATTTAAACATTGGAGATCCATCAAAAAGAACGATAGATGCCTTAGAAGCTAATGAACTAACCAACCAATTCCACATCATCCAACCACATGTAGTGAAATAAAAAATATTATCATTTTCTTTAATATTACAATGTAATTGATGTTCCTTTTTATGCTGAATTAAAACACCACCAGATCTATGACAAATACATTTAGGTTTTCCAGTAGTTCCACTTGAATATAATATTGCTAATTCTGCTTCAAAATCAAATCTTTTAAAATTAATTTTTTCATCATTAGTTTGCATTAATTTATTCCATTTAAATAAATTAATTTTTTTTAATTTATTTTTATTTATAATAAATTTTTTCCCAGGATAATTAGTTATTACAACAGTTTTAATTGATGGTATTGATTTTAAAATCTCAGGAAGTCTTTTTAAAACATCTATTTTTTTTCCATTATAAAAATACTGATCAGTGATAAATAGCACTTTTGGATTAATTTGAGAAAATCTTTCTATAACACCTTTTGAACCAAAATCAGGACTGCAAGAAGACCAAATGCACCCTAAAGTAGTTGTGGCAATAAATGCCTCAACTGTTTCAATGGTATTGGGCATATAGGCTGCTACTCTATCACCTTTTTTAATATTTAATTTTTTTAAAAATTTTAAAATTTTGCTAGTATTTAAATTTAATTGTCTCCAAGATCTTTCCTCTCTATATCCATTTTCACTTATAAAGGTAATTGCTTTTTCTTGATTATTTTTTGATAATAAATTTTCACCAAAGTTTAATTTGCTACCTGGTAAAAATAAATTTTTATAAAAAATTTTTGATTTTCTAATTTTTTTTTTACTTTTAGTTCCTTTTATTTTGCTAAAATCCCAAAATCTACTCCAAAACTCAGGTGAATTTTTAATACTCCAATTTTGCAAATTTTTATAATTTCCATTAAATTTTATTTTTAGTTTTTTTGAAATGAAATTTTCAAAAGCAAATAAATTTGAATTTCTTTTTTCAATTAAAGATGATTGCCAAAGTTTTTTGCTCATTTTATTAAATTAAATTACTGTTATAGAATTAATCTTATTTATGATAATCTCACTAACATATAAAAGAAAATGAGAACTTTTTATCCTCCGATTCGGTCATGTTTTAGTCTATTTTTGTTCTTTAGCAGTAACAATATCTGGTAGGTAAAAAAAAAGAAGCACAAAAGATAGAAATGACTAAAAATAAAATTACAGCTGTTCTAGGTCCTACTAATACAGGAAAAACCCACCTTGCTATTGAAACAATGCTTTCTTTTGAGAGTGGTATGATTGGATTTCCACTTAGATTACTTGCAAGAGAAGTTTATGACAAGGTAATAAAGAAAATAAGTTTAGATAAAGTTGCATTAATAACTGGAGAAGAAAAAATAATTCCATCTAACGCTAAATATTATTTGTGCACAGTTGAGTCTATGCCAATTGACAAACATCTAGAGTTTGTTGGTGTGGATGAAATTCAAATGTGTGCTGATCATGAAAGAGGTCATATTTTTACTGATAGACTTTTAAATATGAGAGGAGAAAAACTTACAATGCTAATGGGCTCAAATACCATTAAAAATATTATCTCAAAATTGAATGAAGATATTGAATTTATAAATAGAGAAAGATTATCTAAACTTACCTACGCCGGTCATAAAAAAATATCAAGAATTGAAAGAAAAACAGCAATCATTGCGTTTTCAGCAGAGGAGGTTTATGCAATTGCTGAGTTAATAAGAAGACAAAAGGGTGGTGCTGCTATTGTAATGGGATCACTAAGTCCAAAAACAAGAAATGCCCAAGTTGAATTATATCAATCCGGGGATGTCGATTTCTTAGTTGCAACAGATGCAATTGGAATGGGAATAAATATGGATTTAGATTTTGTTTATTTTTCAAATGTTAAGAAATTTGATGGAAAAAAATTAAGAAGATTAAATCTATCTGAAATAGGTCAAATAGCCGGTAGAGCTGGTCGATACCTTAACGATGGAGGTTTCGGTATTACTGGTGATTGTAAAGAAATCTCTCCAGAAGAGGTAGAATTATTAGAAAATCATAAATTTGAAGAAATTAGAACTTTGTTTTGGAGAAATTCAAATCTTAATTTCAATAACCCAATTAGTTTAATTAAAAGTTTAGAGGAAAAACCTCAGGTGGAATGGCTAAGAAAAATTCATGAATGTGAGGATGAAAAAGCACTTAAATATTTTTTAAAAGATCAAAAAATTTTAAATAGAGGATTTGACAAGAAAACTTTAATACTCTTATGGGAATGTTGCCAAATACCTGATTTTGTTAAAAAAACTTATGGAAATCATTTTGAGGTTATTGGAAATGTATTTAAATTTTTGACTAGTAAAAAAGGACTAATTTCTGAAGATTATATGAGATTACAGCTCATGAAACTAGATAAATTAGATGGAAATGTAGATTCTTTATCAAATAGAATTGCAAATGTCAGAACTTGGTCATATGTTTCGAATAAAAATAATTGGGTAGAAAATCAAAGTTATTGGATTGAAAAAACTAAACACTTAGAAGATAGACTTTCAGACAGATTACATGAAGAACTTACTAAAACTTTTATTGACAAAAGAGCAAGCGTGCTCGCTAGAGGTTTAAAACAAGATATGGAATTTAAAACTGAAATTTTACAAAACAATGATGTTAAAATTGACGATCAATTCATCGGAAAGATAAAAGGACTAAAATTAGAACTAGATCTAAAAAAAGGTGCTTTGGAAACTGATATTAAATCTCTAAAAAAAGCAGCTAGGCAAACTATTGGTCCAGAATTAGAAAAACGTGTTCAATCAATAATTGATACAGGATTAATTAGTTTGAATGGAGATTTTAAAATTTACTGGAATGATTTCCCAATTGCCAAATTAACAACAGGTAATGATTATTTAAATCCTAATTTTGATTTAATTGTTGATGATGTTATTGAAAAAAACACTAAACAAAAATTAAATGACTATATTAATAAATGGATACATTCAAAAATAAATAACGTTCTTAAAAGTTTAATTGATTTAAAAAATATAAAAGAAAATAATTCATCAATTAAAGCACTGGCATACCAACTATATGAAAATAATGGAGTGTTAAAGCGAGATCAAGTTTCTGAATACCTAAAAAACTTAGACCAAAATGAAAGAAAAATTCTTAGAGACTTGGGAGTAAAGTTTGGGAGATATCATGTTTTCCTTTATCAATTAATTAAACCAGAAGCGGTATCTTTGCGAACGTTATTGTGGAAAAATTTTTATCAAAAATTTCATAATTTTAAACCACCTACCTTTGGTTTGAATTTTTTAGATGATAAAGAGGTAAAAAATAGAAACTTTATGCTTTTGTGTGGATTTGAAAAATTTGATAATTTTTTTGTAAGAATTGATATTTTGGAAAGATTATTTCTATTAATAATAAATTCTAGTTCAAAGGAAAATTCTGAAACAAAATTAGTTCCAGAAATGTTAAATCTTTTAGGATGTAGTAAAGATAATTTCAAAAAATTACTTCAAAAAATGAATTATAAAATATTCGAAAAAGAAAATGAAACTTTTTTTAAATATAGTCCTACTAAGAAATTTAAAAAAATTACCACGAAGAAGATCTCAAACGAAAATCCATTTAAAATATTAAAGAATTTAAATTTAAATTAAAATGTTTTTTAAAAAAGAAGAAATAAAAAATAATAATTTTCTCACAAAAGTTTGTGCTTTATTAATTCATGCTGCAAAAATAGATGAGAACTATACTGATAAAGAGCAAGAAATTATTAAAAGAACACTTAAAGAGCTTGGTGTAGAAGATGAAAATATTTCTAAAACAATTGAAGAGGCAAAAAAAATTGAAGAAAGCTCAAATCAAATTTTAGATTTTACACGAGAAGTAAAGGGGTTACCCGAGCAAGATAAAATTAAAATTATTGGGGCTTTGTGGTCTATAATCTATTCAAACAAAGATGCTGATATATATGAAACTAATTTAATGAGACGACTTGCGGGTTTACTTTACATTGACAATAAAACAATGGGCGATATTAAAGAAAGAATTAAACAAAATTCAAAATGACATATATCGTTAACGACAATTGTATTAAATGCAAGCTAACAGACTGTGTTGATGTCTGCCCGGTTGATTGCTTTTACGAAGGTAAAAATATGCTTGTAATTAAACCCGATGAGTGTATAGATTGTGGCGTTTGCGAGCCAGAATGTCCTGTCGATGCCATAAAAGCAGACACTGAACCTGGAAGTGAAAAATGGTTAGAGATCAATAAAAAATACTCTGAAATCTGGCCTAACATAAGTGAAAAAAAAGATCCACCAGCGGATCACGAAAAATTTAAAAATGAGCAAAATAAGTACGAAAAATATTTTAAAGAAAATCTTTAAAGGTAAAAAAGATAAAAAAGTGAAAAAAAAAGTTTCTAAAAAGAAGGCCGTAAACCTTAAAAAAAAAGTAAAAGCCAAAAAAGCTAAAAAAATAGTTTCAAAAAAAACTAAAAAAGTTATTAAAAAAGCTTCACCTAAATTAACTAAAACAAAAAAACCTGTTAAAATTACAGAAACGACAGTTGAACCGAAAGTAGATAATTTAAGGATTTCAAAAACAAATGAAGTTAAGCCTGAAATAAAAAAAGTTAAAAAACAAGAAACCGAAAAAAGAGAATACAAAATTAAAGATCATGTTGTTTATCCAAAGCATGGAGTAGGGCAAATTACTGAATTTAAAAAGATCAACATTGGTGGAATTGATGTTGAAACGTATGTTATTAAATTTGAAAAGGACAAAGCTAATGGAATGGTCCCTGTAAACAAGCAGTCTCACTTAAGGCCGTTAGCAACTATTAATCAAGTAAATAAATGTATTTCAATTTTAAAAAGTAAACCAAAAATTAAAAGATCAATGTGGAGTCGAAGAGCGCAAGAATATGAAGCAAAAATATCTTCTGGAAAAATATATGAATTAGCTGAGGTTGTCAGAGATTTAAACAAGGGTGATGACCTTATGGTCGACCAGTCTTACAGTGAAAGACAATTATTTGAAAAAGCTTATGAAAGAATTCTGTCTGAATTTCAGATTGTTTTAAACGTATCATTAGAAGATACTCAAAAAAAATTGGATAAAGCACTAAAAAGAAATTTAGGTGGGCAGCCTCAACCAGTAACAACTGCAAAAACTCCAACTAGTGAAATACCTGTAGACGAGCCAATTTCTGATAACGACGAACCGATTGACGAGTAAAAAAAAACGCCTCTCACACAAACTGTAATGAGAAGCGTTTTTTGTAAAGAATACTAAGTTACTATTTTCTTCTTCTTTTTTTTGCTTTTTTCTTAGCTTTTTTCTTAGCTTTTTTCTTAGTTTTCTTTGCCGCTTTTTTTCTTTTCTTAGGCATCTTTAGCTCCCTTTTTTAGTTAAACGAATCATATTGATTCGTTGTTACCATATTTTTATTTTTTTCTATAAGTTATGTCAATTCTTTAATTAAAAGTTAAATTTTATAAAAATTATTTTTAACTTTTTATTTTTATAAAACTTTTTTTTATTAATTTAGTTAATGTTTATGCGGTTAATAAACAATTTTAATTAAATATTTTAATAAAGATTTTCTAACTGATTTTTATATTTTTCTGTAACTTTTTTTCTTTTTACTTTCATTGTTGGTGTCATTAAACCATTTTCAATAGAAAAATTTTCATCTATTAATTGAATTTTTTTTATCTTTTCTAATAAAGTTAATTTTTTATTTATTTTTTCAACTACTTTATTTATTTTTTCTTTTTCATTTAAAAAATCTTTATTAGGAACAATTAAAGCAACTAAATAATTTTTTTTATCACCATAAACCATACATTGATCTATCTCTGGTTCATTCGTAATCATATTTTCAATTTTAGCAGGTGAAATGTTATCTCCACCAGCACTTACTATGATATCTTTTTTTCTATCAGTAATTTTTAAATAACCGTCATTTGGATCTATCTCTCCAATATCACCTGTATGCAACCATCCATTTATAATTACTTTTTCAGTTTCTTCTTTTTTGTTCCAATATCCTAGCATTACATTTTCGCCTTTAACTAAAATTTCTCCATCTTCAGCAATTTTAACTTCATTTCCTTTAAATGGAGGACCTACAGTTTCCACTTTGATTTTATGTATTGGATTGCAACTTACTACTGGTGATGTTTCTGTTAAACCATAACCCTGGAGAGTAGGTAATCCTATGGCATTTAAAAATTCACCTATTTCTTTATCTAGAGCACCACCACCTGAAACAAAAGCTTTTAAATTTCCACCAAATTGTTTTTTTATTTTTTTTCTAACTAATATATCAACAATAAAATTCATTGATTTTTCAGAAAAGGTCATTTTTTGATTTAATAGTTTTTTTCTTCCCAGACGAAGAGTTGCTTCAATTAATTTTGCTTTAAAACCCGTTTGTTTTTTTAAATTCATGTTTATTTTGTTGTAAAGGTTTTGGTAAAACCTAGGGACAGCTGCCATAATTGTAGGCTTTGCTTCAGATATATTTTCTAGAAGTTTTTCAATTTTTTCAGCATAGAATACTCTAGCTCCTACTGCTATCTGTACAAATTGAAGACAGTGCTCATAAGAATGAGAAAGTGGAAGCCAAGTTAAAAATACTGGTCTTGAATTAAATAATGGTTTTGTAATTTCACACGATCCAACGACATTATTCAAAATTCCACCATGACTTAAGACTACTCCTTTAGGATTGCCTCCAGTACCAGAAGTATAAATGATACATGCAGGGGAATTTCTTTTTAATTTATTATTTTCAATTTTATCCTCTACTAATGAATTATTACTTAAAATAGAATTATAATCTAAATATTTTTCTTTGTTATTTAAACTTAAATTTTTTGTTACCTTATCTATTTCATCTAAAGTTATAACTTTTTTAATAAAGTCTTTTTCATTAATTGAATTATTTAATTTTTTTAGCATTTCATTATTTGAAACAATAACTAAGCTGGGTTCACAATCTTCTAACAAATACTTGTAATCATCTTCTATATAAGTTGTATATGCTGGAACTGTAATTCCCCCAGCTAACATGATAGCTAAATCAGAAATGAACCACTCAGGTCTATTCTCAGAAACTAAAAGACATCTATCGCCTTCTTCTATATTTTCCTTAATAACTTTTGATAATTTTAAAATATTCTTTTCAGTTTGTTCCCAGGTGTATGTTTTTTTATTACTTGGGTTTAGCCATTCTAAAAAAATATCTCTTTTATTTTGTTTATTTGCTTGATTAGCAAATAATTCTATCAAATTATTTAAATTATCTAAATTCATAGTTTCTTGGTGGGCGAAGAGAGAATCGAACTCTCACTTCTTGCGAAACACGATTTTGAGTCGTGCGCGTCTACCAGTTCCGCCATTCGCCCTTAGTATTCAATTAAATTATATTTAATAGTATAAGAACTAAATTTATATTAAAACCAAAAAATGTTTCAAACACTTTACAAAAAATGTTTAGAATTAGCGGCGCATAAAAGTTCGAATTTTTATTTAGGGCTTGTGTCTTTTATTGAAAGTTCTTTTTTCCCTATACCTCCAGATGCAATGATAATTCCAATGGTAATTGCTAAAAAAAAGGAATATTTGAAAATATTTTTAATAGCATCAATATTTTCAGTTCTTGGAGGGATTTTTGGATATTTGATAGGTTATTTATTTTTTGATTTAGCAATGTATGTAATCGAATTTTATGGTTATCAAGATAAAGTTGAAAATTTAAAATTAAGCATGTCTCAAGGGAGTGGATTCCTCGCATGGCTGAGTATTCTTTTTTTAGCTGGCTTTACACCATTGCCCTATAAAGCTTTTACAATCTCGAGCGGTTTAATTGCTTTTAATCTTCCTGTTTTTATAATTGTAAGCTTAATTTCAAGAAGTCTAAGATTTTTTATAGTTGCTTATCTTTCCTATAAATTTGGGCAATTATTTACAGAGTTCATGGAAAAACATGGATCAAAATGGTTCACCATAATTGGGATTATTATAGTTATAATATTTATTATTATTTATTTATTTTTAAAATTTAATGGTTGAGATTAACAAAACAATTACATTAAAGTTAATTTTTTTAATTAGCATTATTGCTTTATCTTCAGCATTTTCTATTGAATATATTTTAGGTCATCAACCTTGTAACTTGTGTATATTGGAAAGAATTCCATACCTATTAGCATTAATAATTATTGTATTAAATTATAAATTTAAAAAACTTGAAAAATATTTCATTCTTTCTCTTATTTTAATTTTTTTAGCTGCTACTATTTTATCTTTATATCATTTAGGTATTGAGCAAGGTTTTATTGAAGAATCATTGGTTTGCGATTTAAAAAATGGCTCTAATTTACTATCAAAAGAAGATATATTAAGACAGTTACAAGAAAAGAATGTGAGCTGCAAAGATGTTACATTTAAAATTTTAGGATTATCACTTACAAGTTACAACATTATAATATCAATATTAATAGTATATTTTACAACAAGATCTTATTTAAACTATGACAACAATAAATAAAAAGAAAATAGAAGAATTTATTAGAGTTGATCATGCTGGGGAGCGTGGTGCTGTTAAAATTTATGAGGGACAATTGCTTGCTCTAAATACATTAGTTAAAGATGAAGCTTTAAAAAAAACAATTGAAGAAATGAAAGTTCATGAAAAAGAACATTCTAATTTTTTTGAAAAAGAAATTAAAAAAAGAAATATAAAACCGACAAAATTTTTACCCTTATGGGATTTATTGGGTGTGGGGTTGGGTTTTGGTTCAACTTTACTTGGTAAGAAAGCAGCTATGCTTTGCACTGCTTCCGTTGAAGAAGTGATAGATGAGCATTATTTAAACCAAATAAAACAACTTGATAATAGTGAATCAAAACTTAAAAAAAAAATAATTAAATTTAGAGAAGATGAATTAAGTCATAAGGATATTGCCTATGAAAAAGGTGCTACAAAAGAAGGTCCATACTCTATATTAGATAAAATTATTAAAACTGGATCAAAAATTGCAATAAATATTTCTGAGAAAATTTAAGATTCTAGTTCTACATCCCAATATAAGTAATCCATCCAGCTTTTATGTAAAAAATTTGGTGGAAAATTTTTACCGTTCTTATGTAGATCCTCTGTTGATGGTCGATAAGGGTACTGATGTAGCTTCATACCTGAATGTTTTAATAGTTTTCCACCCTTTTTCACATTGCATGCAGAACAAGCTGTTACAACATTATCCCAATTAGTTTCGCCTCCTTTTGATCTAGGTAACAGATGATCAAAAGTTAACTCTTCGTTACTTCCACAATATTGACAGGAAAATTTATCTCTTAAAAACACATTAAATCTAGTAAAACTCGGCTTGCTTTGAGGAACGATATAATCCTTCAATGCGATGACACTTGGTAATTTCATATTAAATGATGGACTTCTTATAGTTCTATCGTAATTACTAACAATAATAACTCTATCAAGAAAAACTGATTTAACAGTATCCTGCCATGACCATAAAGACAAAGGGTAG
This sequence comes from uncultured Pelagibacteraceae bacterium, assembly GCA_902617805.1. Classification (GTDB taxonomy): domain Bacteria; phylum Pseudomonadota; class Alphaproteobacteria; order Pelagibacterales; family Pelagibacteraceae; genus Pelagibacter. Next base: position 36,215 of record CACMYF010000002.1, on the reverse strand, counting down.
TAACTCAAAGGTCTATAGTCTGCATTGAGCACTAGCGCAGGGCACTTTTCTAATGAAACATTTTGTTCAATAAAATTATCCATTAACTAATTTTAACTTAGTTAAACAATTTTATCAATAATAAGAGATGTTAAATTTTTTTTAAAATAAAATTTAAAGCTGTACTTGATGCCTCAATAGGAATATGATGATCACAATTTTTTACTAGTAATGTATCAACTTTAACATTGTTTCTAATTAAAAAATCTTTTGCTTCTAGTAAATGTGTTGATGAGACAATTTGATCAGCATCACCATGTATAAGTAATGTTTCAGTATTATTTTTGATTCTGTTTTTTAAATCCTTTTGATTTATTATCTTTCCAGAAAAACCAACTATACATAAAAATTTTTCTTCAGCTGTAAGACCAACATTTAAAGACATCATACATCCCTGGCTGAATCCTGATAAACAGATTTGATTGTTTGATAATTTAAACTCTTGTTTTATTTCATTAATAAATTTTTTTAAAACTTCTTCAGCCTTAATTGATTGCTCTAATATGTAATCAGAATCATCTTTTGTTAAATCAAACCACTGATAACCAGAAGGATTTATAGAGCATGGCTCATGACCATTAGGACAGATAAAGACTGTATTGGGCATATGTCTTTTCCAGTTTAAAGACAACATGCTAATATCCTTTCCATCACCCCCATAACCATGAAGCAAAATAATTGCATTTTTAATTTCAACACCATTTTCTGGTTTAATAATTATGGAATCTAGGCAAAATGTCATAGTAGATAAATTATGTTTTTTATGTCAAAACACAATCTAAAATAAAAAAATGATTTCAGGAATATTAGTAAAAGTTTTATCAATAGCTCTTTTGATAGCCGTAGGGATAGTTTTAATCTTAGGTATAGGGACTCTTTTTAAGGGAGGAGAAACAAGTAAAAAATATTCAAATAAATTAATGCAGTTAAGAGTTATTTTACAGTTTATTGCTATTATTGCTTTAGTTGGCTTTGCTTATTTTTTTAAAAATTAGTTATATTTTTTTATCCAATTAATAAAATTTTTATCTTCAAAATCAATTGAACCTATTACTCTAGCAAATTCTTGGCCCTCTTTATTAATTAGAATTGTTGTAGGGACACCTCTTAAAGAAAACATTTTTGCTAATGTAGTAGGTGGATCAAAATAACGTTCAAGATTTTTAATATTGAGATCTATAAAAAATTTATTAACTTTACCTAAAGTTTCTTTCCCAATATTAATTGCGAAAATTTTTATTTTATCCAATTCTGGGTTGACTTGGAGTTTATCTAAAGATGGCATTTCTTCTTTACAAGGTTCACACCAAGTCGCCCAAAAATTTAATATCAATAAGTTCCCATTATATTCATTGATATTAATTTTTTGATCATTTTTGTCTAAAAAAATAACATTATCATATGTTTTTGGTATTTTATGGATTACAATATTTTTAATACCAGGTAGTTCTTCAGCTACAACATTTGTTATCAAAAAAATAAATATTATTAAAAATCTCATGTTAAATAGGTATAATTAAATATCATGACAAAAAATAAAAACAACCAAGCAATCTGGAACACGCGGATAAAAAAAAATGCATCAAGTTTGTTTCAAAAAGTCGGTAATTCAATAGATATTGATAAAAGACTTTATAAAGAAGATATTCAAGGATCAATTGCTCATGTTGAGATGCTTTTTAAACAAAAAATAATTTCATTTAAAATAAAAAATAAAATTATTTATGGACTAACAAAAATTGATAACGAAATCGCAAAAAATAAATTTGAGTTTAATAAAAAATATGAAGATATTCATATGAATATCGAAAAAAGACTTTTTCAAATAATAGGTGAAGAAGCTGGCTATGTTCACACCGCAAGATCAAGAAATGATCAAGTAATTACTGATTTTAAAATTTGGATGAAAAATTCAATCAACGAAATAAATAGCAATATTAATAAAGTTATTAAGAGCACGATCAAATTAGCTGAAAAAAATGTTGAGACTATCATGCCTGGTTTTACACATCTTAAAAATGCCCAAGCTATCTCTTTTGCACATTATTTAATGTCTTATGTAGAAATGTTTAATAGAGACAAAAAGAGATTCTCTAATAATTTAAACAGTTTAAATGAAAATCCTCTAGGTGTTGCAGCTTTAGCAGGAACATCATTTAATATAGATAGAAATTATACAACTAAAAAACTTGGTTTTAAAATACCTACAAATAATTCTATTGATACAGTTTCGGATAGAGATTTTGTTTTAGATTTTTTATACGCTTCATCTGTGTGTGCTATGCATATTTCTAGAATTGCTGAAGAGTTAATTATTTGGAATTCTGATGGTTTTAACTTGATCAATTTATCTGATAAAGTTGTTACTGGATCATCTATAATGCCACAAAAGAAGAATCCTGATCTTTTAGAATATTTGCGTGGAAAATCAGGAAGCGCTTATGGAAATTTATTTTCGATGCTTACAATTTTAAAAGGTTTACCATTGTCTTATTTTAAAGATTTACAAGACGACAAGGAAATTGTTTTTAAATCAAACGATAATCTTAATAATTGTTTAAAAATTTTTGATGAAGTACTAAAAAATTGCAATCCAAATAAGAGTAAAATGTTAGAACTTGCTAATTCTGGATACATTACAGCAACTGATTTGGCTGACTATCTTGTAAAAAATCACTCAATGTCTTTTAGAAAAGCATATCAAAAAACTGCTGCTATAGTTAATTTTGCTGAAAAAAGAAAAAAGAAGTTAAATGAATTAACTTTAGATGAGTTAAAAAAAATTGAACCTAAACTTAAAGAAGAAGTATTGAAAGTATTTAACTTAAAAAATTCAATTAATTCGAAAAAATCTTATGGTGGAACTTCTTTTGATAATATTAAAAAAATGATAATGAAATATAAAAAAGTAAAATGATAAAAAAATTTACCATAATTATATTGTTATTTTGTGTAGTTATTTCTTGTGGAAAGAAAGGTGATCCTAAATACGTAGATCCAGATAAAAAAGCAGAAATAAATGAAGTTTCAATTAACTTAACTTAATGAAATACATAAATAGAAGATTAACAATAGAAAAAATTAGTCTCCAAAAAATTGCAAATAAATTTGGAACTCCATTTTATTCTTATTCTTATTCTAAATTAAAAGAAAATATTAATAATTTTAAAAAAAGCTTTAGATCTTTTTCACCACTTATCTGCTTTGCAGTCAAATCCAACACAAATGTTAATATAATTAGAGAAATTAAAAAATTTGGATTAGGTGCTGATGTTGTTTCAGTAGGAGAACTGATGATGGCACTAAAAGCAGGAATTAATCCAAGCAAAATAGTATTTTCTGGTGTTGGTAAAACAACAAGTGAAATCAGCTTTGCTATTGAAAAAAAAATATTGCTTATTAACGCGGAGTCTTTAAGTGAAATAAAAGAAATAAATCGAATAGCAAAATCAAAAAATAAAAGAATAAAAATTGGTGTAAGACTAAACCCTAATACAGATGCAAAAACATTAAGCCAAATATCAACTGGGAAAAAAGAAAATAAATTTGGTGTAAATAAAAATACATTCTATGAAATTATAAATTATTGCAAGAATTCAAAAAATATTGATTTAAAATGTCTAAGCGTTCATATAGGCAGTCAAATTTTAGACCATAGACCTTATAAAAAAATGCTTAAAGCGGTCAGTCAAATTCTCGATAAAACAAATCATAAATTTGAATTTATAGATTTAGGTGGAGGTATGGGCATTACTTACACTGATAAAAATAAAAAACTTAATTATAAAAAATACAACACAGCTATTCTTAAATTTTTAAGAAAACATAAAGTTAAAATTATATTTGAGCCAGGTAGATCAATTATTGGAGATACCGGGACATTAGTGTCAAAAATAATCTATATAAAAGATAGCGGAAGTAAAAAATTTATAATTTTAGATGCAGCAATGAACGATTTAATGAGACCTGCTTTGTATGGTGCGTTTCATAAAACCTTACCTGTTACAAAATCTAACAAAACGTCTAAAAAACCATATGAATTTGTAGGTCCTATTTGTGAAAGTACAGATAAATTTGTTACATTAAAAAAATTTCAAGTGTTGAATGAAAAAGATTTAATAGCGATATGTGATGTGGGAGCTTATGGAATGTCACTAAGCTCAAATTATAATTTAAGACCTAAACCAATAGAATTATTAATAAAGGGATCAAAAATTAAAGTAATAAGAAAAAGACAAAAGCATAAAGATATAATTTAGCTTTTGACAAAAATGATAAGAAACTTTTTATTTTCAATATTGTTTTTCACTGGAATCATCTTTATTTCGATAATTTTTTTACCATCATTTTTTTTGCCTAAACAGGTTGTTTTAATGGGTGGTAAATTAATGGGCTATTGGGCCAGTTTTTGTTTAAGGTTTGTTCTTTCAGTAAAAATTTCAATCAAAGGAAGAGAAAACATTATTAATAATGAAAAATTTTTTATAGCAGCATCTCATCAATCAATGTTTGAAACATTTTATTTACAAACAATCTTTAACTCACCTGTATTTATTCTAAAAAAAGAATTGTTGTTAATTCCAATTTTTGGTTGGTACTTAAAAAAAATAGGATCAATTTCAATAAAAAGAAACAAAGTTACAAAAGATAACTTAGGTTTTTTTGATGATATTTCAAAAATGATGGCTACTTCTAATAGACCTTTAATTATTTTTCCTCAAGGAACCAGAGTTCTTCCAGATGAAAGACCACCTTTTAAAAAAGGTGCTTCGAGAATTTATGAAAAGCTAAATGTTGCTTGTCAGCCAGTTGCAATTAACTCTGGATATGTGTGGCCTAAAAAAGGTAAAAAGAAATCTAATAAAACAATTACAATCTCTATTCTTAAACCAATTGCTTCTGGGTTAACAAAGGAAAATTTTATTCAAATTCTTGAAAAAAATATTTATTCAGAGTTAGATTTAATTAATTAGCCCTTCATAGGCATAACAACAAAAATACTATCGAAATCACCTGGATCTTTTATCAGTGCTGGTGAACCAGTGTCATTAAAGAAAATTTCAACTCTATCTCCATCTAGTTGTGAAGCAACGTCTATCAAATATCTAGAGTTAAAACTTATCTCTAAATCATGATCAAACTTAACAGTTAAAGTTTCTTTACCATCACCACTGTTGGTATTATTTACCGACAGATCTAAAGTGTCTTTAGACAAATTGAATTTTACACCATCTTTTTTATCTAATGAAACAGATGCTACTCTATCAACTGAATTTAAAAATAATTTTAAGTCTATTTCTAATTTTTTTTGATTATTTTTAGGTATAACTTGAATGTAATTAGGAAATTTTCCATCAATAAGTTTCGAAATTAAAATACTATTATTTAATTCAAATTTTATTTTTGATTTCACATTTGAAACTGTTACATCTCCATCATAGCTATCTAATAAAGAGCAAAGTTGAAAAATTGTTTTTTTAGGTAAAATTATTGGATCAAAATCAATTTTTTCCTCTAATCTAATTTTTGAAATAGACATTCTATGACTATCTGTTGCAACTGCAGTTAAATAATTTTTATCCTCTACTTCTGTTTGATGAAAATAAATACCACTTAGATAATGCCTTGTTTCGTCATTAGAAACTGAAAATTTACACTTATTCAATAATTTCAATAATTGTTTTGATTTAATTATAAATTCATTTTGATTAAAATTTTCATCTGTCAGCGGAAACTCTGTCGCACTTATGCAATTCAAATTAAAAATAGATTTTTCAGACTCTACTTGTAATTTACTTATATCTGTTAGAGAAAGATTTATTTTTTTTCCTGAGTTAAACTTTCTTATAATATCATACATGATTGAGGAAGTTGTGGTTGTTTTGCCCTCCTCTAGAATTTCTACATTATTTAATTGATGTATAAATATTAAATCTAGATCAGTTGCAGTGATAGTAAGTTTTGAATTGCTTGCATCTAACAAAATATTAGAAAGTATTGGTAATGTACTTCTTTTTTCAATAACTCCTTGACAATAATTTAATGCTTGCTGAAGGTCTTGTTGATTAACGTTAAATTTCATTTTCTTTATTATTATATAAAATCTGGTTTTTTAATTTATTTATATTATCGACCATCTCAGGATCTTTTTCTTTTATCTTTTCAATAGTTTTTACTGAATGAATTATTGTTGTATGGTCTCGGTTGGAAAATTCTCTTCCAATTTCAGGTAATGATTTAGAAGTCAAAATTTTAGTTAAATAAATTGCTGTTTGCCTAGGTCTTACTAAATATCTTGATCTTCTAGATGATAACATTTCATTTTTGCTGATTTTGAAAAACTTACAAACAATTGTCTGAATAAGATCTATTGTAACCTTATTTTCTGCTAAATTTAATAAATCCTTTAAAACTACTTTGGTTTCAGCAAGATTTGGAACTTTGTTGTAAATTCTTGAAAATGAAACAACTCTGTTTATTGCACCAACTAATTCTCTTACACTTCCAGTTATTTCATTGCTTATAAAATCTTGAATTTCTTTAGAAACTTTTAATTGTTCGGAATACAAAGCATTCAATTCCTCAGTTTTTTTTCCAACTATTTTTTTTCTTAGCTCTAGGTCTGGCTTTTGAATATCAACAACTAATCCACCAGAAAATCTTGATTTAATTCTTTCTTGAATCCTTGATAATTTGTTTGGTGCTCGATCAGCTGATACAATTATTTGAGATCCCTTATCAAGTAATGCATTAAATGTATGAAAGAACTCCTCCTGCATAGCCTCTTTTCCACTTATAAACTGTATATCATCAATTAATAAAATATCTGTATTTCTAAAATATTCTTTAAACTTAACCATGTCGTTTGATTTAATTGATTTTACAAACTGATACATGAAACGTTCGGCAGAAATAAACATTACTTTATTATTTTTTTTAAGCTCTAAACCTATTGAATTTAATAAGTGAGTTTTTCCCATTCCAACACCGCCATAAATATAAAGTGGATTATAATGAGATATATTTTCTGAAACTTTTAAAGAAGCTTCGTAAGCTAATTTGTTACTTGAACCCGTTATAAAATTATCAAATCTTTTATTTGGATCAATTCTATTATACTGAAGGTAAGAGTCTTTTATAAATGAAACATTTTCATTAGTATTATTTTCTTTAATATTATTTTCTTTTAAAGTGATATCTTGCGCTTTTTCAACTATTTTAAACTCAATTCTAATAATATCTTTCTTATAAACTTTAATTATTTGTAATATTTGGTCTAAATACCTTGATGTAATCCAATCTCTAATAAATCTTGTTGGAACTGATAATAATAAGTAATTATTAAATTCCTCAACAAAAAAAATCTTTTTTAACCAGCTCTCATAAACTTCTGAGCCTAGTTTATTTTTCATTTCATTCTGTACTTGCTTCCATTCAAAGCCTTCAGAAGAAAAATTATTAATATTTTTTGTATTTGTAAATTTATTCATAACCTAAGGGGAAATCCCAGTTAGAACGATTTAAAAAAATTTGCAACAAGTTAATAAGAAAAATAAAAAAAAAATAAAATCTATGATTGTGATTTATAATATTGCAGATTAATTTTATTTTAGATTTAAAATTAAAATTAAAAATTGAATCAAATATAGATTGAATCAATAAATTGATTAAATTAGAATTGAATCAAACATAGATTGAAAGACAGTAATCCAAGTATTTACTAAATCTAAATGTAGTAACTTAAGACAAATCTTAAATATATGATGTAGATATCAGGAGTTGTTTAAAAATTAAGCTAACGTTTAGATTGCAGCTATTTTTTTGGTAATTCTAGAAACGTTTCTAGAAGCATTTTGTTTTTTTATTATTCCTGTTTTAGCAATTTTCATCAACTCAGAGTTTAACTTTGGTAAAAATTTTAAAGCTTCATCTTTCTTCTTACTATCAATTAGAAGGTTTATTTTCTTAAGAGCGTTTCTAAATCTGCTCTTTCTAGCTTTATTTACCGCTGTTTGTTTAGAAATCCTTCTAATTCTCTTAATTGCTGATTTTGTGTTTGCCATATGCGCAGGGGTATAGCTTGAGAATTTATAGTGGTCAACTAAATATTTAACTATTTTTGACAGGAATCACAAAAAAAAGTTGATCTATTTGATGTTATTTTTTTTTTTATAATTCCTTTGCATTTCGTGCGCTTACAATTAGCTCCTTCTTGCTGATAAACTTTAAACTCCTTTTGAAAATTACCTTTATTACCTAAAATATCTTTAAAATCTCTTATGCTTGAACCTCCCTTATTAATCGCCTGTTGAAGTATTTTCTTAGAATTTAAAATAATATTTAAACATTCATTTTTATTAAGTCTTTTTGCCTTTTTAAATGGATTTATTTTACTAGCAAAAAGAATTTCGCTTGCATAAATATTACCTATCCCAGACACAAATCTCTGGTCAAGTAAGAAACTTTTTATATCCTTATTTTTATTCTTAAAATAATTAACCAAATAATTTAAGTTAAATTTATCGCTAAAGGGTTCGGGTCCCATTAATTTAAATCTTTTTTTTAAATCTTGATGATTTTTGATTAGTTCAAAAAATCCAAAACGTCTTGGATCATTATAAATTACTTTCAAACTATCAAATACAAACTCTGCATGGTTGTGTTTTTTAGGTAAAAAAGGTGAATGATAAAAACTAGTATTCGTAAATTTTTGAGGCTTTTTGTTATCAAGAATATGGATTGTTCCTGACATTCCTAAATGAATTAAACAATAATCTTCATTTTGAAAATGGATAATCAAATATTTAGAAAATCTACTAACTTCAATTATTTTTTTATTTTTAAGAAAACTTTCAAAATCACTTGGTATTTTAAACCTTAAATTCCTATTTCTAATTATTACTTTTTTTACACTTTTTTCTTTGATCTTTTTATGAAGGGATTGTCTAACAATTTCTACTTCTGGTAATTCTGGCATTTGATACTATATTCAATATATATTTTTTTATGCAACAAAATCTTCAAAATAAAAAAGGACTTGTAGAAAATGTATTTAATCAGGTCTATAACAAATATGACTTGATGAATGACTTTATGTCTATGGGTATACATAGGTATTGGAAAAAAAGTTTAATCAATATGATGAATCCGAGAATTAGTAGAAAATTAATAGATGTTGCATGTGGGACGGGGGATGTTGGAAAGTTATTTTTAGATAGTACAAATAAAGAGGCTGAAATTACTTGTGTAGACCCTAATAAAGGAATGGTTAGTCAAGGAAAGCAAAAATTATCTAAATACAAAAATGTAAAATGGGTTATTTCTCCAGCAGAAAAATTACCAATAACAGACAATTCATTTGATTATTACACTATTAGCTTTGGGTTAAGAAATACAAAAAATTTAAATAAAGCACTTTCAGAAGCCTATAGAGTTTTAAAGCCTGGTGGACGCTATCTATGTCTGGAATTTTCTAAGATTCAAAATTCAAATCTTGATTTTGTATATAAAAATTATTCAAAACTCATTCCTATTATTGGTCAGTTTGTAGTTGGAGAAAAAGAACCTTACGAATATTTAATCAAAAGTATTGAACAATTTATTAATCAAGATGAATTAATAGAGTTAATGGAAAAAAATAATTTTCATAAATGTTCTTATAGAGATCTTGCTGGTGGTATTGTTTCAATTCATAGTGGTTGGAAAATTTAATGATTAAAAAACTTATTACTTTATTTAAATTAGGAAGAAAAATTGCAAAATCAGATATTTTAAAAATTGCATCAAAATTTAAAAAACCTCCTTTAGCTGTAACAATATTATTCCAAATTTTATCTATTTCATTTGAAAAAAAGGAACAAAGTAATTTAATTGAGGATGATGGTGAAAGACTATCTAGGTCATTAGAGTCTATGGGTACAACTTTCATCAAACTTGGTCAATTTCTTGCTACTAGACCAGATATAATCGGAGAAGAATTATCTTTAAAGCTAGAAAAACTTCAAGATCGATTACCCCCTTTTTCAATTCATGAAGCAAAAGAAATTATTAAAGAAGATCTTGGAGTTGATGCATTTAATTCAATAATTGATTTAAGTGAACCAGTTGCTGCTGCATCAATTGCACAAGTTCATAAAGCGAAAATAAATGATAATGGAACAATTAAAGATGTAGCGATAAAAATTTTAAGACCAAATATAAAAAAAATATTCAATGAAGAAATAGATGCAATGATGTTATTTGCATTTATTATTGAGTCATTTGTAAAAAAAACAAAAAGATTAAAACTTGTTGAAGTTGTTTTTTTACTTAAAGAAATAACTAATCTTGAAATGGATTTAAGATTCGAAGCTGCTGCGGCTAATGAATATTCTGAAAACACTAAAAATGATGCTGGATTTAAAGTTCCTGAAATTTATTGGAATTTTACTAGTGAAAATGTAATGACTTTGGATTGGATAGATGGAATTTCAATAAGAGAAGCTGAGGAGCTAAAGAAAAGAAATTTAGATACTAATAAAATAGCTGAAGATATTATCCAACATTTTTTGAGACATGCTGTAAGAGATGGTTTTTTTCATGCAGATATGCATCAAGGAAATATTTTTGTTGATAATAGTGGCCAAATTGTACCTATAGATTTTGGGATTATGGGCAGGTTAGACAAACTTAGTAAAAGGTTTTTAGCAGAAATTTTATTTGGATTTATTCAAAGAGATTATCGTAAAGTAGCTGAAGTTCACTTAGTGGCGGGATTAGTTCCAAAAGAAGTACCAATCGATGATCTAGCTCAAGCTTTGAGATCAATTGGTGAGCCTATATTTGGTCAAGAAGTAAAAGATATTTCAGGAGGTAAATTACTCAAACAATTGTTTGATGTAACAGAAAAGTTTAATATGCAAACTCAACCCCAATTATTAATGTTACAAAAAACTATGGTTGTTGTTGAAGGTGTAGCAAGAAAGTTAAATCCAAACACAAATATTTGGACAACTTCAAAGCCTGTACTAGAAAATTGGCTAAAAGAAACCAAAGATCCAATTAATAATTTAAATGAAACTTTAAAAAATACATCTGAAGTGATTAAACGTTTACCAGAATTTCCTGAGATTATGGATAAAGCAAATCAAGCATTAACGTTTTTAGCCAGTGGTCAAATTCCACAAAATTCAAATTCTTATACAGCTCTGAATGATAAGAAATCAGAAATGATAGCATTTAGAAATCAATCTATTATTGGTTTATTACTTCTTGTAATTTTTGGCCTTATAGTATTTTAATTCTGCAGATGAAAAATTTGTTAAATAAAAAAATACTATTTATTATCTGTGGAGGAATATCTGCTTATAAAAGTCTTGAAACAATTAGGCTTTTTAAAAAGAATGGTGCAGATATAAAGACAATTCTTACAACAAGTGCAAAAAAGTTTGTAACTCCACTTTCTGTAACATCACTTTCTCAAGGTAAAGTTTATAGCGATTTATTTAGTGTAGAAAATGAGACAGAAATGGATCATATTTCACTTTCAAGATGGGCAGATATAATTGTAATTGCACCTGCAACGGCAAATACAATTTCAAAACTGGCTCAAGGAACAACTGATGATTTAGCATCCACTGTTGTTTTGGCTTCAGATAAAGACATTATTTTAGCACCAGCAATGAATGTAAGAATGTGGGAGCATCCAACTACTAAAACAAATATAAAAAATTAAAAGAGTTTGGATATAAACTAATTGGTCCAGAGGTTGGTGATATGGCGTGTGGTGAATATGGAGAGGGTAAAATGTCAGACCCATCAGTAATTGCTGAAGAAGTTGATAAATATTTCTTAACTCAAAAAAATAACAAAAAATTTAAAGCATTAGTTACAGCAGGTCCAACCAATGAGTACATAGATCCAGTTCGTTTTATTACAAACAAATCAAGTGGCAAACAAGGATATGAATTAGCAAAATCATTATCCAAAAAAGGTTTTGATACAACATTAATATCAGGTCCAACTAATCTTGAAATAACTAAAGATATTAATCTTATAAAAGTTGAAACAGCAGATGAAATGTTAGTTGCTACTCAAGAAAATTTACCTGTTGATGTGGCAATTTTTTCTGCTGCGGTAGCTGATTTTAAAATTAACAAAAAGTATGAAAATAAAATTAAAAAACAAGAGAACTTAAACTTAAATTTAGAAAAGAACGTAGATATACTTCATTATGTGTCTAACCATAACTCTATGAGACCTGAACTTGTCATTGGATTTGCAGCAGAAACTAATCAGATCGATAAAAATGCAGAGGAAAAATTAAATAAGAAAAGTTGTGACTGGATAATTTCTAATGATGTATCAAATAAAGATATAGGATTTAATTCTGATTATAATGAAGTAACAATTCATTATAAAAACAAAGACATTAAAAAAGAAAAACTTTCGTACAAAAAAAAATCTGGAATTTCTGATGAAATAGTTGATAGAATAATTGATCAATTAAATTAATGGCAAAAGTTCTTATCAAAAAGTTAGACCCTGCAGTTGAATTACCCGCATACAAAACAGAAGGTGCATCAGGTATGGATTTGATGGCATTAGTAAAAGAACCTATTAATCTTAAACCAAACTCATCATGCTTAGTTCCAACAGGGCTTGCAGTTGCATTTGCAAGTGATTTCGAAATCCAAATAAGACCAAGATCCGGTTTAGCTGCAAAAAATAGTATAAGTGTTTTAAATACACCTGGAACTATTGATAGTGATTACAGGGGAGAAATAAAAGTAATTCTTTTTAATCACGGAAAAACGGATTTTTTAATAAATAATAAAGATAGAATAGCACAAATGATTTTAACTCCTGTAATTAAAATGGATCTCGAGGAAACTGATGATCTACCAAAAACAATTAGAGGAGAAAGTGGGTTTGGCTCAACAGGAAAATGAGCAAAAATTTAAACAAAAAAGAAATAGAAAAATTCTCAAGACAAATAATTCTTAAAAATATTGGGGCAACAGGTCAAAAAAAAATTTTATCTTCAAAAGTCTTGATAGTTGGTATGGGTGGTCTAGGCTGCCCAGTAGCAGAATTTTTAACTAGATCGGGTATTGGGACACTTGGGATTGCAGATCATGATACTGTGAGTCTCTCTAATATCCACAGACAAAGCCTGTATAATGAAAAAGATATAAATCAATCAAAAGTAAAGATTGCAAAAAAAAAATTAAATAAAATTAATTCAAAGACAAAAATAAATATTTTTAATTTAAAATTAAATAAAACTACATTTGAAAAAATTATTAAGAATTATGACTATATTGTTGATGGGACTGATAACTTTGAAAGTAAATTTTTAATAAATGATTTAAGTCTAAAATATAAAAAATTTCTAGTCACTGGTGCTATAAGTAAGTTTGATGGACACATTTTTACTTTTAATTTTACCAACAAAAAAAATCCTTGCTTAAGATGTTTTTATCAAGAAGAAACAATATCTGATGAAATTTTAAATTGTGAATACGAGGGAATTTTAGGAACAGTTGCAGGAATAATAGGTACGTTACAAGCCAATGAAGTTTTAAAAAAAATATTAAATATTGGACAAAATTTAAATGGATATATTCTAATTCTAGATTTATTAAATTTAAATTTCAGAAAAGCAAAAATTAATAAAAGAAAAAAATGCTTATGCAACTAATAATAAAAAAAATTTATATAGTATTTTTTTTGTTATTTTTTACTCACATTTCGTTTGCTAATGAAAATTTTGTCTCTCTTAAAAAAAATAAAGTAAATGTTCGTTACGGACCAAGTTTTGAATCTGACATTAAGTATGTTTACAAAAAAATAAATTTACCTCTAAAACAAATTGATAAAAAAGAAAATTTCAGGCGAATTATAGATTTTAAAAATAACAGTGGATGGATTCATATTTCACAATTAAAAAAAAGTAATTCTGTAATAGCCACTAAAGATAAAGTTTTATTTAAAAAACCTACATCTTTTGCTAAACCAGTTGCTCAAATAAAAGAAGGAAGATTATTAATTTTAGAAAAATGTGAACAAAATTGGTGCAAAATTACATCAGAGGAATTTGAAGGTTGGATTAAAACAGATAATATTTGGGGACTAAATTAATTAAAATCAGCAGATAATGAGGCTATATTTTCCGCAGATAATTTTGTGCTATGAGAATATTCTTTATGATCAATACCAAGCTCAATTTCTGAGCTATTAGATTGAAATTTTTCGATTTGATCATCAGTAAAATTAAAGTGAATAAACTGTACTGAAGAAGCTTTTCCCTCAGCAGAAGTTCTATCAACATCTTCTTCGGGGACTGCTTTAATTTTCTCACCATTTATTTTCATAAATACTGTTTCTTCTATTCCGCCTACTTTTCCAAGAAACGCAGCTCTTGAAATAGGATTATCTATTTCAAACATTAAAGTTGCCGTTAGTTCTTTACCATTAGGTATTAAAGGATTGTAAGCAGATAGCTCATCCTCAAGTTGCTCGTCACCACCTTTTTCAATGTATAGCATTTCTTGTACTTGAGCTAACATTGTTTCATAACTTTCAAAATAAAAAGTAGCATAAGGACCTAAAGCAACTCTTCTATTTTTTTTATAATCAACAATATTTTTTCTTAATTCACGTCTCTTCTCTGTATAAATATCTAAAGGTATAATGTCTTGTTTCTGAATTTCTTTTTTTTCTCTCGGCATGATCATAAGTTATAACTTTTTGCCATTAATTCGATAGGATGTAGTGCCTCATCATTAGATATGTTTGTATCAACTTCTAACTGTTTCAAATGTTTGCCAGCCAAAGGACAATCCGAAGCCATATATTTATTATTTTTATTTTTAATTTGTCTAGCTGTAGGTCTTCCAACTTTATTTGCTAAGTCATGAGTTTCTTTCATCACTCCAAAAGTTCCTCCGTGACCTGCACATCTTTCAACTATATCAATTTTAACGTTTGGTATTAGTTTTAACATATCTCTTGCTTTGATACCCATGTTCTGTGCTCTCGCATGACAAGCATGATGCACGGTTACTCCCCCGTCAATCTCATTTAATCCTTCTGCTAATCCCTCATTGTTTGCGATATCCACAATATACTCATCAATATCCATAACATTTGCAGATAATTTTTTTATTTTTTCGTCGTTTGGTAATAACAATGGCCATTCGAATTTTAACATCAACCCACAACTAGCTGTTAAGGTTACTACTTTATATCCTTTATCAATCCATTCGATTAAATCCTTAGAAACTTTTTTCGCTTGTTCAACAACTTTTGGTAGATCTGCTTGTTCTAAAAATGGCATCCCACAACAACCAGGATAAGCTTCTTGAACCTCAACACCATTTTTTTTCAAAACTTTCAAAGCAGCAACACCCGTATTTTTTTTATTAAAATTTACAAAACAAGTTGAATAAATAACTACTTTTCTATCTTTAGAAGGTGTTTGATAATTTATCTTATCTTTATTTTTTTTAAAAAAATTTGAAAAAGTTTCTGAGTTATATTTTGGTAACTGCACTCTTTTATCTATTCCTGCTATAAGTTCCAAAATTTTTCTAATTAATTTATTTTTAATATTTGATGCCCAGTTAATTATTTTTGAGAACATTACACCAATTTTGGCGTTTCGGTCTATTTGGGCTAGTTGTGTTGGTACGCTTGGTAATTTACCTAATTTTTTTTGAGCTGTTCTATATCGCAGCATTAAATGTGGAAAATCTAAATCAAAATCATGAGGTGGAACATATGGGCATTTAGTCATAAAACACATATCACACAATGTACATGCATCAACAACAGGAGCAAATTGATCGCTAGATAAGCTTTCAACATCTTCATTTTTAGATTCATCAATCATGTCAAATAACTTTGGAAATGAATCGCAGAGATTAAAACATCTTCGACATCCATGACAAATATCAAACACTCTTCTCATTTCAGTGTCTAACTTTTCAGGATTTAAAAAATCAGGATGCTCAAAATCTATAGGATGTCTTATAGGTGCACCTAAACTTCCTTCTTTGCTCATATGACCAAGTTATTTGAAATTTGAATTGTTTTTAGTGGGCGTTAAACGCCCACTAAGAAATTTGATTAGCTAATAGACTCTAAAGTTTTTTGAAATTTACCAGCGTGTGATTTTTCAGCTTTAGCTAAAGTTTCAAACCAATCTGCGATTTCTTCAAAACCTTCTTCTCTAGCAGTCTTAGCCATACCAGGGTACATATCTGTGTACTCATGAGTTTCACCTTCGATAGCTGAAGCTAAGTTAGCTTTAGTTTCACCAATCGGTTTGCCTGTTGCTGGGTCGCCAACTTGTTCTAAATATTCTAAATGACCATGAGCGTGACCAGTTTCACCTTCTGCTGTTGATCTAAAAACTGTAGCTACATCATTATAACCTTCGATGTCTGCTTTTTGTGCAAAATAAAGATATCTTCTATTTGCTTGACTTTCTCCAGCGAATGCTGCTTTTAAGTTTTCTTCTGTTTTACTTCCTTTTAAAGACATTATTTTTCTCCTTTTAAATGTTACTCACCATATAATAGTTATTAAGATTATGTCAACAGTTTAGAATTATTATAATGTAGATTTTAAGTATTTGATTTGATAGAATTATTTTTGAGTTTGATTATCACTCGCAACTCTAACCAAAACTTCAACGGAATTTATTTTTTTTCCAGTTATATTTTTTCTAATATTTATTTTGTCTATATCGCTCTCATCACAATCGATTAGCTCATGCGTATCTTCATCAAAAAAATGATGATGTGCTGATGTGTTTGTATCAAAATAACTTTTATGACTATCGATTGAAATTTCTTTTAGATATCCTTTTCTTTCAAATGCATGAACTGTGTTATAAACTGTAGCTAGAGATATCTTTTGATTCATTTTCTCAGATAACAATTTAACCAAATCGTTAATAGTGAAATGAAAAGTTTTTTCTCTATTATACAAAACTTCACACATTTTTACTCTTTGCTTAGTAGGTCTAAGCCCAACTTCTCTTAATTTTTCAATAAAATTACACTTTTTTGGCATCGTTTTTTATAATTATTCTAAAGTATGAATAAAAATATAATGTTTTATTATATTATATTAGGATTAAATCAAGTATTAAGGGAACTCAAAATTATGAAAAAAAACTCATACTCCTATGATGACCTAATAACTTGTGGAAATGGTGATCTTTTTGGACCTGGCAATGCAAAATTACCTCTTCCACCAATGCTTATGTTTGACAGAATAACTGAAATCAATGAAAATAATGGTACATTTAATAAGGGCTCTTTAAAAGCTGAATTAGATATTAGAGATGATCTTTGGTTTTTTGATTGTCATTTTAAAAAAGATCCGGTTATGCCAGGATGTTTAGGTTTAGATGCTATGTGGCAACTGGTGGGTTTTTTTCTAGGTTGGCTAGGAAATCCTGGAAAAGGAAGAGCTTTGGGAGTGGGTACTGTGAAATTTACAGGTGAAGTTTTAAAGAGTGTAAAGAATGTAAGATATGAAATAGATATGAAAAAAATTATGTCTCCTGGAGGAACAACTGTTGGGCTTGCAAATGGGATTGTTCTTGCAGATAATAAAAAAATATATTCGGCAGAAAGTTTAAAGGTAGGTTTATTTAAATAATGAGAAGAGTAGTTGTCACTGGTTTAGGAGTAGTTTCTTGTCTAGGCAATAATCAAGAAGAAGTTCATCAATCTTTATTAAATTCAAAATCAGGAATTTCTTTTGCAGAAGAGTACAAAGAGCATAACTTAAAAAGTCATGTTCATGGTAAACCAAATATTAAACTAGACGATCATATTGATAGAAAAACAATTAGATTTATGGGTTCAGGATCAGCTTACAATTATATTGCAATGAAAGAAGCAATTAAGGATTCTGGATTAGAAGAAAGTGAAGTGAGCAATTTTAAAACTGGGATTGTAATGGGTTCCGGTGGCCCATCAATTGAAAATGTAATACTTGCAGCAGACAAAACAAGAGCTAAAACTCCAAAACTAATGGGGCCCTTTATTGTTCCAAGAACGATGGCCAGTACTGCCTCAGCAACACTTGCGGTTCCATTTAAAATTAAAGGAACTAACTACACAATGAGTTCTGCATGTGCAACTAGTGGACACTGCATAGGAAATTCTATGGAATTAATTCAAATGGGTAAACAGGATGTTGTTTTTGCAGGTGGAAGTGAAGAAATTCATTGGGCGATGACAGCAATGTTTGATGCTATGACAGCTTTATCATCAAAATATAATGATACTCCTCAATCTGCGTCTAGAGCTTATGATAAAACTAGAGATGGATTTGTAATTGCAGGTGGTGCAGGTGTATTGGTACTTGAGGAGTACGAACATGCTAAAGCAAGGGGTGCTAAAATATACGCAGAATTAACTGGTTATGGAGCAACTTCAGATGGATACGATATGGTAGCACCATCAGGTGAAGGTGCTGTTAGATGTATGAAAATGGCAATGGCAACTGCTAAAAATAAAATTGATTACATTAATACTCACGGAACATCTACTCCAGTTGGAGATATAACTGAACTTAATGCTATTAAAGAAACTTTTGGAGAGGATATTCCAAAAATAAGTTCAACTAAATCTTTATCAGGTCATCCATTAGGAGCTGCTTCAGTTCATGAAGCAATTTATTGTTTAATAATGATGAAGAATAATTTCATTACAGGTTCTGCAAATATTACTGATATGGACGATGATGCTAAAAAATTTCCAATTGTTGCGAAAACTGAAACGGGAGCAAATTTAAATACAGTAATGTCAAATAGCTTTGGTTTTGGTGGAACTAATGCAGCTTTAATTTTTGAAAAGGTTTAATTTATGAATTTAATGAAAGGTAAAAAAGGATTAATCATGGGTGTTGCCAATGAAAGATCTATTGCCTGGGGTATTTCTCAAAAACTTTCAGAGGCTGGAGCTGAGCTAGCATTTACTTATTTAGGTGATGCTTTAAAAAAAAGAGTAGTTCCTTTAGCAGAAAAATTAAATTCAAACGTTACATTTAGTTGCGATGTTGAAAAAAAAGAAGAAGTTGTAAAATTATTTGAAGATATCAAGTCTCAATGGGGTGAAATTGATTTTGTAGTTCATGCAGTTGCTTTCTCTGATAAATCAGAATTATCAGGTGAATATTTAAATACGACTAGAGAAAACTTTTTAAGAAGTATGTTAATTTCATGCTTTTCATTTACTGAAGTAGCAAAAGAAGCCTCAAAGATAATGAAAGAAGGTGGAAGTTTATTAACTTTAACTTACGAGTCTACTAAAGCTATTCCAAATTATAATGTAATGGGTGTTTGTAAATCAGCTCTTGAAGCAAGTGTTAAGTATCTTGCAAGAGATTTGGGAGCCAAAGGTATGAGAGTAAATGCAATAAGTGCAGGACCTATCAAAACATTAGCTGCTTCTGCTATCGGAGATGCAAAATTCTTATATAAATGGAACGAAGATCATTCATTTCTTAAAAGAAACGTAGATATCCATGATGTTGGGAATTCAGCATTATATTTACTAAGTGACCTCGCAAACGGTGTTACTGGTGAAATTCACTACGTAGATGCTGGATACAACAAGGTTGGTATGCCAGATCCTAAAAATATCTCTTAAAATTTAAACAAATAACTAATTCCTAAAAAACTTAATTTTAAACAATCCTATAATATTTTTATATGCTATAGATGGTATTTTAGAAAAGAAAAAAATATTTGTTGAACCACTTATTCTTTTTTTATGATTTATGTCGATTTGATAAATTTTTTTATTTTCTTTTAATGAAGCTGCAATAAATCCCCACCAAAATCCTTCGGTCATAAAGCTTAAATATTTTTCAAGTTCTAAAAAAGTTATTTTTCTACAAAAAATATAGGGACAACTTGGATCTTTAATTTTAGAAAAAAAAAGTATTCTATGAAATATTAAAAATATTTTAGATAATATTAATCTTGAAAGCTTATCTTTTCTAACTTTTCTGTTTCCAATCAATATATCATTATAAATATAATTTTTTTTTTGCCAAAATTTTTTAAAATCTTTTGGATCACATTGACCATCAGAATCAACACTTAATATAAATTCACCGTTAGCCATATTTACAGATGATAGTATTGCTTTTGCATAACCTCTTTTATGTTCAACAATGTTATTTAAAAAAAAATTTTCTTTGTCATTAATTACTAAATCATTTAAAATTTTTTTTGTATTATCTGTACTACCATCTTCTGCTAAAACTATTTCATATTCGATTTTTAAGAGATCAATTTCTTTTTTCCATTCAAATAAAGTTTCCTTTATTGAATTTTCTTCATTATAAATAGGAAAAATAATTGATAAATCTTTTGAATACATACTATTAAATTAGTTTTAATTCTTTTTTGTTAACTAATTTTTTTGACTTAGTAAATTTTTTACTGCCCAATTATATGTATTTGACAATCCAGTGTCTATATCAACCATTGGCTTCCATCCTATTATTTTTTTTGCTTTTGAATAATTTGCTGTTCTATCAAAATCTCCTTCGGGTTTTGAAAGATCAAATTTAATATCTATATCTTTTCCAGATATCTCTAATAATTTTTTAGCAATATCTGATATGGTTTCACTTTTATCTGGACCTATCTGTATCACACCTTCGCCCATACCCTTTTCTAAAGATAACATTATTGCTCGTGTTATATCGTCTATGTATACAAATGATCTTCTTTGTTTACCGGAACCCCAAACAATAAATTCCTCATTTAATATTAATTTTCTGCATAAAGCTGGTATAACCTGTGATTTTTCATAGCTAAGCTCACAACGAGGACCATAAACATTATGAAGCCTCAATATAGAAGCTTCAATTTGATTATTTTTTTCAGCCAACCCTAATTCATATTCTCCAATTAATTTACTCCAACCATATGAAGTCTCAGGATTTGCTGGATAGGCTTCTTCTTCTATTAAAGGAATTTTATTAATTGAAGCTTGTTTTTCTATTGGATAGCTGCATGCAGTTCCAACATATAGATATTTACTTACTTTATTTTTAATTGCTGCCTTTAACATATTTGAATTAATGGACAGGTTGGATTGAAATAGAGTAAATTCATTGTTAAAGACATAATTAATTCCAGCAACTACATCCGCTAAATGAATAACGCAATCTATATTTTGCGTAATTTTAATGCAATTATCATAATTTCTTAAATCCAAATTGAAAAAATAATTATCAACATCGAAAACAAACTTATCTTTATCTTTAAAGTTTTCTATTTTGCCTCTCCATAAATTGTCAACAACATATATTTCAGTATTTTTTTTTTTTATTAATTCTCTCAGTAAATTTGAACCAATTAATCCTGCTCCTCCTGTAATTAAATATTTATACATAATCTCTTTGATACTTATAAAAACAACTTGTATATTTTTAAATAATTATTTGAATTTTAAATTCAAAATAAAAAACCTCAAAACTCTCAATCGTAGAGGTTAAAATTATTTTTAAATAGTTTTTAGTCAGCAGCTTGTTTCATAGAAAGTTTAACTTTACCTCTATCAAAACCTATGACTTTAACTTTTACTTCATCTCCTTCTTTAACTACGTCGGTAACTTTAGCTACTCTTTTGTCTGCAAGTTCCGAGATATGAACAAGCCCATCTTGTTTACCTAAGAAATTAACAAATGCACCAAATTCCATAATCTTCATAACTTTGCCTGAATAAATTTTGTTCAATTCAGCTTTTGCAGTGATATCTTTAATCATTTGCATCGCAATGTTTCTGGACTCTTCATCTGGAGCAGCAACTGTAACAACTCCTTCATCATTTACATCTACTTTTGCACCTGATTTTTCAACGATCTCTCTGATCGTTGCCCCGCCTTTTCCAATTACTGCAGCAATGTCTTTTTTATCAACATTTACCTGTTCCATTTTTGGAGTATGTTTTCCAACATCAGATCTTGAAGCTGATAATGCTTTATTCATTTCTCCTAAGATATGAACTCTTCCGTCTTTAGCTTGGCTCAATGCCTGCTCCATAATTTCAAAAGTAATACCTGTAATTTTGATATCCATTTGAAGAGAAGTAATTCCATCTTTAGTTCCAGCCACTTTAAAGTCCATATCGCCTAAGTGATCTTCATCACCTAAAATATCTGAAAGGACGCTGAAATCATCACCTTCCTTAATTAATCCCATCGCAATACCTGCAACTGGCTCTTTTATTGGTACTCCTGCATCCATTAACGCTAAAGAAGTTCCACAAACAGTAGCCATTGAAGAAGAACCATTAGATTCAGTAATCTCTGAAACTACTCTAAAAGTATATGGAAATGCTTCTTTTGTAGGCAATGAAGAATTGATTGCTCTCCATGCTAGTTTACCATGTCCGATTTCTCTTCTACCAGTTCCAATTCTTCCAGTTTCTCCTACTGAAAAAGGAGGAAAATTATAGTGAAGCATAAATCTTTCTCTTTGCAATCCATCTAAACTTTCAATTCTTTGTTCATCATCAGATGTTCCTAAAGTTGCAACAACAATTGCTTGTGTTTCTCCTCTAGTAAACAATGCAGAACCATGTGCTCTTGGTAAAACACCAACTTCACATTCTATAGGTCTTACATCTGATAAACCTCGACCATCAATTCTATTTTTATTTTTTAGAATATCAGTTCTAACAATTGATTTTTCAAGATTTTTTAACTGACTGTTAACATCAAGATCAGTGTAGTTTTCATCTTCTTCGTAAAGCTTTTTAGCTTTATCAGTAATCTCTGAAATCTGATTTGATCTATCTTGTTTATCTCTTGTTGCAAAAGCTTTTTTAAGATCTTCTGTAAAAGTTTCCTCAAGTTTTTTCTTAACTTCAGATAAATCTTTTTTTTCAACTGTCCACTCTGGTTTTCTACATTCTTTTGCAAGTTCCTCAATCATTTCAATCACTGGAACAAAACCTTCGTGACCAAATTTAACTGCATTTAACATTTCTTCTTCTGTTAAACCATTTGCTTCAGACTCAACCATAAGCACAGCATCTTTTGTACCCGCTACAACTAAATCTAATTTAGATTTTTCTAATTCTGCTTTAGATGGGTTTAAAACATATTTTCCATCAATAAATCCAACCCTTGAAGCTCCTACAGGGCCCATAAATGGCATTCCCGATATGGCTAATGCTGCTGATGAAGCAGTGATTGATAAAATATCTGGTTCATTTTCTTTATCATATGAAATCACAGTTGGTAATAACTGAACTTCATTTTTAAATTCATCAGGAAATAAAGGTCTGATTGGTCTATCAATTAATCTTGAGATTAATGTTTCGCTCTCGGTTGGTCTTGCTTCTCTTTTAAAATATCCACCTGGAATTTTTCCAGCTGCATAATATTTTTCTTGGTAATTTACAGATAATGGAAAGTAATCCATATCAGGATTTACTTTTTTTGCTCCTACTACTGTTGCTAGTACGACTGTCTCTCCACATGTTGCAATTATTGCACCGTCTGCCTGTCTTGCTACTTTACCTGTTTCTAAACTTATCTTCTTTCCTGCTACTTCAATTTCCTTCTTGTATACTTTAAACATTTCATTTCCATTTCGTTTCGTTCGTTTCGTTCCATTCCGTTCTATCTATCTTGACTTCTATTTTCTTAAATTCAATTTCGACAGTACATTTTTGTAAGAATCCATTTTATTTTTCTTTAGATATTCTAACAATTTCTTTCTTCTATTTACTGCTCTCAACAATCCAACAGATGAATGTTTATCCTTTTTGAATTGCTTAATATGTTTAGAGAGAGTTTCAATTTTCTCTGTTAGCAAAGCGATTTGTATCTCTGAAGATCCAGTATCTTTATCATGCATTGCTAATTCTTGTGCCTTTTTGTTCATGCCTCTTTCTTCCTATTTATTTGTTTGTTTTATTAAGTTTTCTATTTTTTCCGCATACTCAAAAGATTCATCTTTTCTAAAAAGTAATTTTGGTAAAAATTTCATAACCACTTTTTGTGATAAAATTTTTCTAATTAAATATGAGTATTCTTTTAAAATTTTAATTGATTCTTCTGCATCTTTTCCTCCTAATGGGAGAACATATGCTTTAGCAATTTTTAAATCTGGACTCATTCTAACTTCGGTAACTGTTATAGTATTTGTTTCTAAATTCGGCACTTTAGCCTCATTTCTTATAAAAATCATGCTTAAAGACTGCTTAATCATTTCACCCACTCTCAGCTGTCTTTGAGATACTGGTTTTCCTATTCTATCTGTCATTAAATTGACCTCTCAGTAGATGTAACACTAAATGCTTCTATTGTATCGTTTTTTTTGGAAATCCATATAATCTTTAACTGTTATTCCACATTCTTGACCATCACTTACTTGTTTTACTTGGTTTTTTTCTCTAAATATTGTTGAGACTTTTCCAGTGTATATAATTGCACCATCTCTGATAATTCTTACATCAGATGTACTATTAATTTCACCCTCAGTTACTTTTGAACCTGCAACTTTTCCAGCACCTGAAACTTTAAATATTTCCAAAATTTGTGCGGTACCAGTAATTTTTTCTTGGACATCAGGGGCTAATAATCCTGACATTCTTTGTTTAATATAATCTAAAACTTCGTAGATAATATTATAAGAAGATATTTTTATCTTCTCATTTTCTGCAAGTTTTTTTGCTTCTTTACTTGGTTTAACATTGAAAGCTATTAATACTGCATTTGAAGCTTTAGCTAATGTAACATCTGTTTCTGTTACCATTCCAATATCTGCTAAAATTATCTTAGGTTTAACCTCATCATGTGTAATTTGACTTATTGCATTTTTGATTGCTTCAGATGATCCGTGTACATCAGATTTAATTATTAAATTTAATTCTTCAGTAGATTTATCTGAAAAGGCAGAGTCTTGAGTTGCAAAAGATAGTGGATTTTTTCCATCCTTACTCTCTTGAGCTCTATTTTCACTCAGTGTTTTTGCTTCTTTTTCTGTATCAAGAACAATAAAATCGTCACCAGCTTTGGCTGCACCATTTATTCCTAATATTTCAACAGGAGTAGAAGGTAATGCTTCATTGATATTTTTACCTTTATCATTAATAATAGCTCTAACTTTTCCCCACTTTAAACCACTTACAAAAAAATCACCTCTCTTAAGTGTTCCTGTTGTTACAATTATATTTGCAACTGGACCTCTACCAACATCAATTTTTGACTCTAAAACTATACCTGTAGCTTTAGATTCATAATCTGTTTTAAGATCTAAAATCTCTGCTTGTAGTATTATTGACTCTACTAATTTATCTAAATTTTGTTTTGTTTTAGTTGAAATCTCAACCATCAAAGTATCACCAGATAATTCTTCAGCAATTAATTCATGCTCTAATAATTGATTTTTTATTTTCTGAGGATCTGCCTCTGGTAAATCGCATTTATTAATTGCTACAACTATTGGAACATTCGCAGCTTTAGCATGTTTAATTGACTCAACAGTTTGAGGTTTAACTCCATCATCTGCAGCTACCACTAATACAACCACATCAGTTAATTTTGATCCTCTTGCTCTCATCTCTGTAAAAGCAGCATGTCCTGGAGTATCAATAAATGTTAATTTATTATCTTGGTTTTCAATTTGATAAGCACCAATGTGTTGAGTTATTCCACCAAATTCACCTGAAACTACATTTGCACTTCTAAGAACATCTAGCACTGATGTTTTACCATGATCAACATGACCCATAACAGTAACTATAGGTGGTCTATTTTTTAAATTTTCAGTTCTCGAAGCTTTTATTTTTTGGATTATTTCCTCAGCTTTTTCCTCTCTAATTGGATTATGACCAAATTCTTTGACTAAATATTCTGCCGTATCGGCAGCAAGTGTCTGATTGATTGTAACCGTTACACCCATACCAAATAAATGCTTGATAACATTACTTGATTGTTCAGCCATTCTGTTTGCTAATTCTCTTACAGTGATTGCTTCAGGAATATTAATATCTCTTGTTATTGGTTTTAAATTTTCCTCAGAAACATTTTTAGTAGCATTTTTAATTTCTTTTTGTCTCGCTCTCTTAACTGATGCTAAGCTTCTTTGTTTTGCATCAATCTCATCACTTAATGCTCTTGATACAGTTAATTTTAATTCCCTTTTTTTCGCACCTGCTTTTAAAGTCTTTTTTTCTTTATTTTCAATATCTCCCTTAAGTCTTTTGGTGGCTCTTTGCTCTGCTAATTTCCTCTTTTCAAAATCATTTGTTAAAGGGGGTGATTTGGGATTGAATGAAGGTTTTGAAGTAGCTGCTCTATTATATATCGAAGTATTTCTTGGCTTATTTGTCGTAGATCTAAGTGATCCACCTCTACTAGAAAATTTTCCAGTTTGCTTTTCAATTATTACAGAGTTTTTACCTTGAGTTTTAGCAATCTCAATATTCTTGATAGACTTTTTGGCTGTGCCAGAAATTGTTAATTTTGTTTTTTTTTCCATACCTCATCACTCAATCTTTATATACTATGTTTCGAGCAGACATAATCAGCTCATCCGCTTCTTCTTTTGATAGAGCAAAATCTTCGAGATAACCTTGGATTTTAACCCTCTCACCTTTTACCACATCGAAACCACCAGTTAGTTCATCAGATGCTAGATCGGCAAAATCTTCTAAAGTCAATATTTTTTGTTCACCGAGTGTAACCAACATACCTGGAGTTAAACCATTTAAATTAATTAAAGAATCCTCCAGACCTAGCTCCTTAATTCTTTGAGAAATATCTTCCTGATCCTTTTCATGAAACTCTTTAGCTCTTTCTATTAAAGCTTTTGCAGTATCTTCTTCTATTCCCTCAATTTTAATCAAATTTTCAGCTGAGCTATCTTTGATGTCATCTATACTCGAAAAACCTTCGGCAACAAGTAACTGACCTAATGTTTCATCTAACTCTAAATTCTTTACAAAGTTTTCTGTTTTTTCTTTAAATTCCAACTGCCTTCTTTCAGAGTCTTCAGCATCTGTCATTATATTGATTTCATAACTTAAAAGTTTTGTTGCGAGTCTAACGTTCTGACCTCTTCTTCCAATTGCTTTACTTAAATTCTCTTCTGTAAGAATTACATCAAGTTTTTTTCTTTCACTATCAACGTTTACTCTCTGAACTTCCGCAGGTGATAACGCGTTTGAAACCAATACTGCCGGATCTTCTGACCAGTTAACAATATCAATTTTTTCACCTTGAAGCTCATTTACAACTGCCTGAACTCTTGAACCTCGCATACCCACGCATGCACCAACTGGATCTAAAGATGTATCAACTGCTTTAACACATATCTTAGCTCTACTTCCTGGATCTCTTGAAGAAGACTTAATTTCAATTAGTCCATCATAAATTTCTGGAACTTCTTGAAGAAAAAGCTTTTCCATAAATTTAGGATGAGCTCTAGATAAAAATATTTGTTGACCTCTTTGTTCTCTTCTAACATCATAACAGTAAGCTTTAATTCTATCACCTGCTTTAATATTTTCACGAGGTATTAATTCATTTTTTTGAATTATTGCCTCTGTTCTTCCCAAATCAACGATAACATTTCCAAACTCCAATCTCTTAACAATACCACTTAAGATTGAGTCTTTTTTATCTATGAAATCACTAAATTGTCTCTCTCTCTCGGCCTCTCTTACATTAAAACTTATAACCTGTTTGGCAGTTTGAGCGGCAATGCGACCAAAATCAAATGAAGGAAGTGGTTGTAAAATCTCATCACCAATAGACTTGTCTTTATTTGTTTCATTTAAAATTATTGCATCTTCCAATTTTATTTCTGTATTTGAGTTTTCCGGATTTTCTGTAATTGTTAATTTTCTAAAAAGCTCAATATTTCCGTTATCTCTATCAATAGAAACTTTAATTTCATTTTCCTGACCAAATTTTGACTTAGCAGCCTTTGCAATTCCTGTTTCCATAGAAGTTATGATGAGTTCTTTATCAATTGATTTTTCTAAAGCTACAGCTTCAGCAATTCTTAATAATTCAAGTTTATCTGCTCTTTTATTCAACATAATTTTGTTTGCTCCAAAAAAAAATGGGCTTGAGCCCATTTCGTAAAGTTCAATAATGTAACTGCAATATAGTAAAGTTTTTTTTTAATTCAACAGAAACTATTTTGAAAAAACGTTAATTTTATCAGTTTTTTCCCATGAAAATGAACCATTTTCTTCAGGTGCTCTACCAAAATGACCATAAGCAGCTGTTTTTTCATATATTGGTTTATTTAAATTCAGCATTTCTCTGATACCTCTAGGGCTCAAATCAAAATTTTCTCTAATCTTTTCTACAACAAATTTATTTTTATCTAGATCGTTATCAAATAAATCTACATAAATGGATAATGGTTTTGATACCCCAATTGCATAAGCTAACTGAATTAAACATTTTTCAGCAATTTTTGAACCAACAACATTTTTGGCAATATATCTTGCCGCGTAAGCTGCTGATCTATCAACTTTAGTTGGATCTTTTCCTGAAAAAGCACCACCACCATGAGGTGCGGCTCCACCATAAGTATCGACAATAATTTTTCTACCTGTCAAACCACAATCTCCATCAGGACCACCAATTACAAAGTTTCCTGTCGGATTTACATAAAACTCATCCTCATTAAAACCATCAAGAAAATTTTCAGGAATAGATTTTAACACATAAGGTCTAAGTAAATCTCTAACTTGCGATTGATTAACATCTGGTGAATGCTGCGAAGAGATAACTACAGATTTAACTTTTGAAGGTTTTCCATCAACATACTCAAATGTTACCTGACTTTTTGAATCTGGTTCAATATTTTTTAATTTTCCAGTTTTTCTATCCTCAGCCATTAATCTCAAAATTTTGTGTGAATAATGAATTGGTGCAGGCATCAAAACATCTGTTTCATTACAGGCATAACCAAACATAATACCTTGGTCGCCCGCTCCTTCATCTTTATTGCCAGATGAATCTACACCCATAGCAATGTCAGCTGATTGGGAGTGTAAATGACTTTCGATTTTTGTAGCTTCTTTCCAGGTAAATCCATTTTGGTCATAACCAATATCTTTTATGCAATTTCTTACTTTTTCAATTAATTCATCTTTTTTAATCTCTGGTCCTCTAACCTCGCCAGCTAAAACAACTTTGTTTGTAGTAGTTAGTGTTTCACAAGCAACTCTAGAATATGGATCTCCAGATATAAAACTATCAACAACCATATCTGAAATCCTATCGGACACTTTATCTGGATGGCCTTCTGAAACTGACTCACTTGTGAAAAGATAATTTTTTAAATTACTCATTTCTAAGTTTCTTAAATGAAAATATTAAAAAAATATACAATAAAATTATAAATCCAAAAATTTTATTTCCAAATTTTGCAAATAGGGTCGGCTCTATTTTTCTTGTCTCACTTAAATCTATGTAACCTGATTTATTTATATCAACTTTTTGCTCTATAACTCCAAGTGGATTAATAATTGCTGATGTACCATTATTTGCTGATCTTAAAACATATTTTCCACTTTCTATCGCTCTAAAAATACTATGAGTTAAATGTTGTTCTGGTCCGATTGATTTACCAAACCAACCATCTTCAGAAATATTTACAATATAATCAAACTTGTTGTTTGAGAAAATTTTGCCAGAGTAAATTATCTCATAACAAATGAGAGGTAATATTTTCACTGATAAATTACTATATTTCAGATCAATTATGTTTCTTTCTGCACCTTTTGAATATGATTGGTACTCATTAGTAATTGTTTTTAAACCAATACTTTTTAATATTTTTTCAAAAGGTAAAAATTCACCAAAAGGAACAAGATTAATTTTGTTATATGAATTTATTACATTAAGGTCATAATCAAAAATAGATAATGAATTAAAATATTTAATGGTTTTATTTTCATCTTCTTTACTATTTATCCCAATTGCTAATAAATGATTTTCGTTGAACTTATTTTCAAATAACCATTTGTATTCTTTTAGTTGGTCTTGTGAAATACCTGGAATAATACCTTCTGGCCAAATAAAAATTATTTTTTGATTTTTTTTAGGAGAGCTGATTTCAATTAGCTCTTCTATTGCAGTTATAGGATCAACATTGTTATAAAACCTATCTATACTTATATTTGAACTTAAAATTCTTAGTTTATAATCAAGTTTTTTTACTTCTTGATTATTAAATTTTTCTAAATTTTGTGAACCAAGTATATAAAATGACATTGTTGTAATAAGAAATGCAACACAAATACTAATATCTTTTTTATTCTCTCTTAAAATGAATATTGATGGGCTTGTGAATAATGAAATACAGAAAAGATTAAAGCTGTATGTGCCTATGACTGATGTAATGTTTAAAATTTCGATTTGATTAGAGAAACTATAAGCAATTAAATTCCAAGGGAAACCAGTGAGTATTGATCCTCTCATAAATTCTACTATTCCAAATATTAAAGAAAAAAGAAAAAACGAGCTTAAATTATTATTTGGCTTTAAAACCACAAATAGATAAGCAACTAAAGCATAAAACAAGGCTAAGAAACCAGGTATTAATATTATTGTAAAAGGTATTAAAAACTTAAAATTTTGATCAAACGTTAATGATATTGAGATCCAATATAAATTACTTACAAAATAACCAAACCCAAATAACCAACCATAAAGAAAAAATATTCTTTTATTTTTATAAAACTCAATTTTTTTTATTAAAAATATATAGAATAAACTAAAAGTTAAAAAATTTAATACAACATAATTAAATGGAGGCAAACTTAAGGAAGTAAGCACTCCTAATAAAATTAAATAAATTAATTCAATATAAAATTTATTTTTCAATTTATTTTTGATTGTACAGATTTAAATAATAGATTTTCCTCTTTTAACATTTTGAAATAATCTTTATTTTTTTTATGATCAAAACCTAAAAGGTGAAGAAAACCATGTATTAATATTTTAGTAACTTTTTCTTTAAAAGATTTTAAATCTTGTGATTTTGGTTTATCTAAATAATTATAGCTGATGATAATGTCTCCCAAATAAGTATTTTTTTTAATTTTTATTTTTTTATCTAATGGAAAAGATAAAATATCTGTAGATTTATTTTTTTTTCTAAAAACCTTGTTTAATTTTTTAATATTCTTATCATTTGAAAGTAATAGTGTGAAGGTTACTTTTTTATTTAAAAATTTATATTTTTTTGGAAAAGCTTTACATATTTTTTTAAAAAAAATATCTTTATTTTTAAGCCTTTTTGACCAAGCCTTCTCCTCAGAGAAGACATTAATACTAATCATTATTAGAGTATGCTTTGACTATTTTAGAAACAAGCGGATGTCTGACTACATCTGAATGATCAAAATCAACTATGGATATTTCCTTTAAATGCCCTAGCAACTCTTTTGATCGAACTAATCCTGACAAACTTTTATTTGGTAAATCAATTTGAGATGGGTCGCCATTTACAACAATTTTAGAATTTTCTCCAATACGTGTTAAAAACATTTTTATCTGAGTATCCGTAGCATTTTGTGCTTCATCTAAAATTGCAAAGGAATTTTTTAGAGTTCTACCTCTCATAAAAGCTAAAGGTGCAATCTCTATATCTCCAATCTCAATCATTCTTTGTATTTTTTCAAAGTCGAAGAGATCATATAAAGAATCATATAAAGGTCGAAGATAAGGGTCTACTTTTTCCTTCATATCACCAGGTAAAAATCCCAAACGCTCACCTGCTTCTACAGCTGGTCTTGAAAGAATAATTCTCTCAATCTTTTTTTCTAAAAGCATAGTTAGACCCACAGCGACTGCCAGAAAAGTTTTTCCAGTTCCTGCTGGTCCAGCGGAAATTACAATATCACTCTCCCTTAGAGCTCTCACATAGCTTTTTTGTTTTTCAGATCTAGGAATTATAGATTTTTTGGGAGTTTTGATAATGTCTGTAACGTTATTATTTTTTACCTTTTCATTAATCATAAAGTTATCAATTGATGAAAGTATATCTTTATTTTCTATACTTCCATTATTAATAAACTGATTAGCCAAAAATTGAATAGCGTTTTTAATTTTTTCATTCTTTTCAGGTGTTGATTTAATTAAAATTGAATTTCCCCTTGAATATAAGCTACAATTTGTAATTTTTTCCAATTCTTGTAAATTTTTATTAAATTCTCCAACAA
The DNA here is from genome assembly GCA_902617805.1 of uncultured Pelagibacteraceae bacterium. Taxonomy (GTDB): domain Bacteria; phylum Pseudomonadota; class Alphaproteobacteria; order Pelagibacterales; family Pelagibacteraceae; genus Pelagibacter. The sequence goes on along the minus strand of CACMYF010000002.1, from coordinate 3,948 downwards.
CACCCATTAACAAGTTATTGTCATGAAATATAACACTTAGAGAATTGTTATCTGAATAAACAAATTTTAAAGACTGATCGATATTTTTTTTTTTTATTTCGCTCAAATTCTATGCAACCTTCTTGTCTGAATTAGTTATAGCTTCACCAAATAAAGTATTTCTATTACTATCTTTAATTCTCACTTGCACTATTTTTCCAATATCGTTCTTTTTACCATTAAAAATTACAGATGTCATATACTCAGATCTACCAAAAGCTTTGCTTTTATCTTCGGTTAAATTTTCAACCAATACATCAATAACTTTACCCTCCAGTGATTTATTCATTCGTATTTGATTTTCGAATAAAATAGTCTGAATTTTTTCTAATCTTTCAATAGAAATTTTTTTTTCAATTAATTCTAAATTCTCAGCTAACGTTCCAGGTCTTGGACTAAAGATAAATGAATAAGAGTTTATAAATTTAATCCTTTCAATTAATCTAATGGTATCCTTAAAATCCTGATCTTCTTCACCAGGATAACCTATGATAAAATCACTTGAAAATTCTATATTTGGATTAATTTCTTTTAATTTATCAAAAGTGCTTAAATATTCCTCAATGCTATGTTTTCTATTCATTGATCCTAAAATTTTATTAGATCCACTTTGAACAGGTAAATGTACAAGTGGCATTAACTTTTTAGAAGTTTTATACGCTTCAATCAAATCCTCAGTCATATCTTTTGGGTGAGATGTTGTATATCTAACTCTCTTAATTTCAGATAATTTTTCAATATTTAAAATCAAATCAGATAGTCTGTATCCTTCATTATCATAAGCATTTACATTTTGACCAAGTAAAATTATTTCTCTTGCACCATTATCAGCTAAATATTTTGCTTCATCTAAAATTTGATTAAATGGACGAGAATATTCTGGTCCTCTTGTATATGGGACTACACAAAAATGACAAAACTTATCACACCCTTCCTGAATAGTTAAGAAGGATGAAACTTTTCCAGCTTCATTTTTTATTTTACTTAAATATTTAAATTTAGAAACTGCATCAAACTCTGTCTCTTCTATTTTTTTATTTTTTTCATTATAATTTAAAATTGTATCATTAATTTTATGATAAGCTTGAGGACCAATAACTAAATCTATATAAGGTTCTCTTTTAAGCATTTCCTGATTTTCTGCTTGAGCTACACACCCTGCAATAATTACCAATGGCTTTTTTTTAGATCTAAAAATTTTTTTTACTCTACCTATTTCGGAGTAAACTTTTTCTTTTGCTTTGTCTCTAATGTGGCATGTATTTAAGAGATAACAATTTGCTTCTTCATATTTTTCTGTTTTTTCATAACCAATTTTTTTAACTGAATCATATATTCTATTTGAGTCATACTCATTCATTTGACATCCAAAAGTTTTAATAAATATTTTCTGGTTCATATTATTGGGATTTTTTCTTAACCCCATATAATTCTAATTTATGGTCCACTAGAGTATATCCATATTTCTCTGCAACTTTTTTTTGAAGCTTTTCAATTTCTTCATCTACAAATTCGATAATTTCGCCGGTTTTCACATCAATTAAATGGTCATGATGACCTTCATTTAATTCCTCATATCTAGCTTTTCCACCTTTAAACTCGTGCTTTGTTAAAATTCCTGTCTCTTCAAATAATTTTACCGTTCTATAAACAGTTGCAATACTTATTTTTGGATCAATTTTAGACACTCTATTATAAAGCTCATCTACGTCCGGATGGTCAGAAGACTCGGACATTACTTGTGCAATTACTCTTCTTTGATCGGTTAATTTAACCCCTTTTGCTATACATTTTTGCTCAATTGTTTCTGACATAAAATAATTTTAACTTAAATAAATAGGGTTAATCAAATTTTTTTTAATATTAAATTTATCACACAAATCAGGGATATTTTCGTATTTTATGTCTTTTTCACCTTTAAAATCTTGAATGCTATAACAATAATAATCAATATTATTAGTTAAATTAAATGCTTTAACTATAGATAACGAATTTCGAATTCCCGCAAAACTTCCTGGTCCTCTATTTAAATAAATTGTATTAATGTCTTTCAGGTCTAATTGATGGGACTTTAAAAAATCATTAATAATCAAAGTTAATTTTTCATAATTAATTTTAGTATTCTCTTTAGTAATATTATAAATATCATTACTAGTAATGATCATTAAAAAAATTTTTTCACTGGCTACATCAATTATCAGTTTATTCATAATTATTTTATTTTCTACTACCAGTTCTAAATCAGATGAAAATAATATCAAATACTATTCCAATGATGAAGGAATTCTATCAATAATGTATCATCGTTTTAATGAGAATAAGTACCCTTCTACCAATATTAAAATGGATATATTTGAGGAACATATAAATATTATTAAGAACTCAGATTTTAGTTTTCATAATCCAAATAATTTTGATGAACAATTTAAAAGACCAAAACAAAAAAAAGAAATTCTTATAACTATCGATGATGCTTTTGAGTCTTTTTATACTGAAGCATGGCCCTATCTAAAAGAAAATAAAATTCCGTTTATTTTATTTGTTTCAACTGAACCAGTGGGAAAAAGAGGTTATATGACTTGGGAGCAAATTAAAGAGGTTGAGGGTAATGAATTTGCAAATATAGGACATCATTCTCATACTCATGAATATCTCATAGATGTAAGCTATGAAGAGTTTATTTTAGATATTGAAACAGCTAATAAAATTTTTCTAAAAGAACTTGGTTATATCCCCAAACTATTCTCATATCCCTTTGGTGAGTACTCAAAATCTATGAAAGACTATATATCTAAAAATTTCAAATATGCTTTTGGTCAGCATTCTGGTGTTATTGATTTAAATAAAGATAAATTTGAGTTACCTAGATTTCCAATTAATGAAAAATACGGAGAATTAAAAAGATTTAAATCAATAATAAATTATTTTCCACTTGAATATAAAAAAATTCTTCCTGAGGAAAAACAACTGGATGGAAATACAAACCCTCCAAATTTCAAGGTTGAATTTTTCAAGGAGCAAAAAAATTTATCAAAAATTAATTGTTATTCTAATGAGGGAGACGTTTGGGAAAAATCAAAAACAATATTTACCAATAACTCTTTAACGATTGAATTTAGAGAACCATTCAAACCCAGAAGAGGAAGAATAAATTGTTCTCTGAATGATAATGGAAAATGGAGATGGTTTGGTGTGCAATTTCCTATAAAAGAAAACTAAATTAAACTCTCTAAATCTTTACTTGATGGCAACAATCTCGCTTCATCAAAATCTTTTAAGTTATTCTGTTCAATAATTTTTTGTAAAACCTCTATATATTGGCTTCCTGTTTCTGCATATTTATCTAAATGTTTAGACAAAATTAAACTATCTAAAGTTTTATTTTGATTTCTAAGTTCTGTTCTCGCTTTCCTTAAATTTTTATATGTTGAGTGTGTATTTAAATTTCTTAAATATGCTCTCACAGAAAGCTGTAAGCTATGAAATTTCATAACTTTATGATCTTTACCTTCATCAGCATTTTTAGGTTTTAATCCTTCTCCAGACCAAGTCCATTGTCCAAATAAAGCATTTCCCTTTAAAGCAAATCTTGAAGTGCCCCAACCAGTTTCTTTAGCTGCTTGAGCTATTGCCAATGAAACTGGAATTTCATCCATTCTTATTTTTAAAGTAGATAAATCATTTTTTCTTACACCATATTGTTTATACTTTTTTTCTAACCATTTTTTTTCTATATCGGTATTGCTATTCTTATTTAGAATTGTAAATAACCTCTTTCTATCAACTCTAATTTTATTATTTTCCTTTACTATTAGTGGTAGAACAATTTTTATAAAAATATCCTTTCTTTTTTTTGTATTTCCTATGTTTTTAATTTCATTTGGCAAAAGACCAATATCTATTGGTTTT
>CACMYF010000001.1 GCA_902617805.1 uncultured Pelagibacteraceae bacterium | reverse complement strand
TTTGTAGATGTCTTATTTCAACTGCTACTCTTTCAATAGATCCTGCGATAATTCCTAAAACAGAAAAATAAAATGCATGTCTATCTCTGGGGATTACTTGTGTGGAAATTGGCTCTACTTTTAAACCTAATTTCTTTGCCACATGTTTTTCAACATTTGGATTGATATTTGCAAATGTACCAACCGCACCTGAAATTGCACATGTAGAAACTTCATCAATAGCATCTTTTAGTCTTTTTTTATTTCTTTTAAATTCCTCATAAAAGGATGCTAATTTTAAACCAAAAGTAATTGGTTCTGCATGGATACCGTGGCTTCTTCCCATGCATGGTGTGAATTTATATTTTTTCGCTTGTCTTTTTATAACTTTTAAAATTTGATCAATATCTTTTAAAATAATTTTTCCTGATTGAACTAGCTGTATATTAAAACTTGTATCTAAAACATCTGATGATGTCATTCCTTGATGCAGGTACCGAGCTTTAATTCCAGCTTTTTCAGTAACAGAGGTTAGAAAAGCTATTACATCATGTTTTACCTCAGATTCTATTTTGTGGATTCTACCCACATTAATTCTAGCTTTTTTTCTAACGACAGAAGCAACACCTCTTGGAATTTGACCAAGTTTTTCCATTGCCTCAGCAGCAGCAACTTCAACATCTAACCAGATTTTATATTTATTTTCTTCCGACCAAATGTCAGTTAATTCTTTTCGCGAGTATCTTTTAATCATTAATTATAAGTATGGAGGCTTTGAATAACCTTTAGCAGATTCTGTAAAGATTTCATAACCATTTTCAGTAATTCCTAACGTATGTTCAAATTGTGCTGATAAAGATTTATCTTTTGTAACAGCTGTCCACCCATCATTCAACATTTTAACATCATATTTACCTGAATTAATCATTGGTTCTATAGTAAATGTCATTCCAGGACTAAGCTTCATGCCAGAATTTTTATTTCCATAATGTAGAATATTTGGTGGTTCATGAAAAGTTGTACTAATTCCATGACCGCAAAAATCTCTAACTACTGAAAAACCTTTTTCTTCTACAAAAGATTGTATCTCATAACCAATATCACCTAATTTAATCCCAGGTTTTAAAATCTTAATTGCTCTCATCATAGATTCGTAAGTAGTTTCAATAAGATTATTTAACTTTACTGAAGTTTTTCCAATGCAAAACATTCTACTCGTGTCACCATAGTGTTCATCAACGATTGCTGTCACATCAACATTTACAGCGTCACCTTCTTGTAAAATTCTATCAGAAGGTATACCATGACACACAACATGGTTTAAAGATGTGCATAAAGATTTTGTAAATCCTCTATAATATAGTGGAGCAGAATAGCCACCATTATCTCTTATAAATTCATATCCCAACTTATCAATATAATCAGTTGATACACCTTCTTTAATATTTTCAGTTAACATATCTAAAGTTCTTGCAGCTAGATTTCCTGCAACTCTCATTTTTTCAAATTTCTCTTTATATTCAGTCATCTATAATTTTTAATTTTTTATCTATAAAAATTTTTTTAGAACTTATATCACATCTGTAAGCTAAAAAATTAACACCAGCTTTTTTAGCTATTAAATAAGTCTTATAATAATTTTCATCTATATCTTTAGCTATTTTAAAATATTTCATATTTTGAATTTGAACCAAAAATATTAAGTATGTTTTATAACTTTTTTTTATGGCATCAATAAGGGTTAACAAATGCTTAATTCCTCTTGCTGTTGGTGCATCTGGAAATTCAGCAGTATCTTTATTCCTGAATAATGTAACGTTTTTTAACCTCTAGAAAGGTTTTTTGACTTTTTTTTTCTAATAAAAAGTCAAATCTTGTATCTTTATTAAAAAAAACTTCTGGTTTGATAGTGTCATTATTTTTCAGTTCGTTAATAAGATTATTTTTAAGACCATGCTCAACTATTCTATTCGCCATGTGAGTATTTACGCCTACTAAATTTTTTCTAGATTTAATAATCTCCAATCCATATTTGAGTTTTTTCTTTGGATCATTGTTAGGAAGCAAATAAACATTATTACCCTCATCCAATAACCCTTTCATTGATCCAGTATTAGGACAGTGTGCTGTGACAATATCTTTACCGATTTTAATGTCTGTAAAAAACCTTTTATAACGTTTGATTAGTTTGCCTTTTATTAAAGACTTGGTAAATTCCATTACTAAATTATATATTTCATATGGATAAAAAAGTAAAAGTTAATGCATCAATTTTAATTATTGGTAATGAAATTTTATCTGGCAGAACTCAAGACACTAATACCTCAACTTTAGCAATTTGGCTTAATTCAATTGGAGTAAATGTTGCTGAAGTTAGAGTAATACCTGATGTTGAAGAGATTATTGTTTATAATTTAAATATACTTAGATCAACATACGACTATGTTTTTACAACTGGTGGTATTGGGCCCACTCATGACGATATTACAGCTCAATCAGTATCAAAAGCATTTGGAATTAAATACGAAGTTCATAAAGAGGCTTTCCAAATTTTGGAAGCTTATTACCAACCAGGTGAATTTAATGAAGGCAGACAAAAGATGGCATGGATGCCAGAAAATGCAAAATTAATTTTAAATCCTACAAGTGGTGCCCCAGGGTTTAATGTTAAAAATGTATATTCTTTGCCAGGTGTACCGTCAATTTTAAAATCAATGTTAGGTGGGTTAACCAATAGTATAGTAGGGGGTAAGCCTATAAAAAGTCTTACAATAAGTTTAAGAACTGTTGAAAGTGAAATAGCTAACTCTTTAACAAAAGTTCAAAATGAGAACCAAGATGTTGAAATCGGAAGTTATCCATTTTTTCATGCAGGTAAATTAGGAGTCTCAATAGTCATAAGATCGGAAGATCAAAATAAAATAGATAATTGTAATTCTCAAATTTTAAAATTTATTAATGAAAAAAAAATTGAGGTAGTAGATCGATAATGCTGTATTTTGCTTACGGTAGTAATCTTAATCATTTTCAAATGAAACGTAGATGTAAAGATAGTATTTTTTTAAAAAAAATAAATTTAAAGGATTTTAAATTAACATTTAGAAGCAAGTATAGAGCTGCAGATATTGAACCTAAAAAAAATTCTATTGTACCAGGTGCATTATTTGAAATTTCTAAAAGCGATGAAAAAAAATTAGACGTATATGAGGATTTTCCAATTCTTTATAAAAAGTATTATTTTAATTATTATGGAAAAAGTGTCATGACCTACACTATGGTAAAAAAAACAATTTTCAAATTTCCAACAGAAAGATATTTAAATGTTGTAAAAAAAGGTTACAGGGATTGCAAACTTGATAGCAAATATCTTAAAAAAGCTTTAAAGTCGTAAAAAAGTATTTATTTAAGTAATTGTCATGAAAAAAATATTTTTATTTAATACTTTAGTTTTTTTTTGCACTATTTTGTTTTTTTATATTATTTTAGAAATCACAAATATTTTTGTTTCAGGCCCCCCAAGATATTATGAATTAGTATATAATTTGGAGAAAGGTAGTTTAAGAGAAAAAAAAGAAAAGCTTGTTTATTACAAAAAAAAACAAAATTTAAATGAAAAAAGTAATTTCAATCAGTATGAAATAAATTCTTATACCAACCAAGGTTTTAGTGGTCCAATTGTTAATGCAAATTGTGGAACTATAGAGTCTGGTTTGCATGAATTATATTTTGTAAGTGATAAAAAAGGTTACAGAGAAAATAAAGATAATTTATATAACAATGCAGATATTGTTTTAGTTGGAGACTCTTTCACTATGTCTATCTGCGAAAATACTCCTTTTGATTTAAAGAGTCAGCTAAAAAAGTTAAATAAAAATTTAACTTTTTTGAACTTAGGAATACATAATATTAATTATGTTAAACAACTATCTGTACTAGTTAATATTACAGAAAATACAAATTTTAATACTTTAATTTGGTTTTTTTATGAGGGAAATGATTATAATGATAAAATCAGTAAGTTAAAATTATATGACAATTTAAAAAGTTACCAAGCATTTCAGTTAGAAAATGAGAAATTTAATTACTCATTCCCAGAAAAAGTAGATGAAATAAATTATTTTGTAGAAAAAAAATTTGAAATTTCTTTTTTCTATAAATTTAAAGTTTGGCTAGCAGAAAAGGTAAATGGAATATCGTCATTGCTTAAATATTTTAAAAAATATGAAATTTTACTCGATGAGAACGATTATAATAAAGCATTACTAATTTCTCAAAAATATCTAGATAGTAAGAATATTAAAAATCGAATTATTTATTATATTCCAAGCTGGCAAAGATTAACAAATTATAAATCCAAAAAATATGGCTTTTACAATAGCAATCCACAAGTTAAGCAACTAGATGAATTAAAAAAATCAGTTAAAAAAATATCGGAAAAAAACGGTTTTATTTTTGTTGATGGTGAAGAAATATTTATTAATCGACCTAATCCATTAAATGTATTTCATTATGAATTGAATACTCATTTTAACCGTCTCGGATATAAGTTATTAGCTGAAGATATATATAATAAAGTTCTTAAAAAATTAAATTAATATGTTAAATTATTGCCTGACTAGTACCTTTGGGGTAAGTAAAAAAATTTTACTTATAGGGCTTGTTCAATTATAAATATTATCATAAACACTCATGAAATTCATTAATGCCCTCGTGGTGAAATTGGTAGACACAAAGGACTTAAAATCCTTGCCGCTTGCGGAGTGCCAGTTCGAGTCTGGCCGAGGGCACCACTAAATGAGTAAACTTCAAATTATTTCAGATAAAAATAAGAAATCATTAAGTATTAAAAATTTATTATTAAAAAAAATAAAATCTAATCAGTTTAAAAAAGAAAATCTTGTAATCGTTATTGGTGGTGATGGTTTTATGCTTCAAACACTAAAAAAGAATAAAAATTCTAACAAACATTTTTATGGAATTAATTCTGGAAATTATGGTTTTCTTATGAATAAATTTTCTTCAAAAGATATTTTAAAAAATTTATCAAAAGCAAATTTAGTTTCAATTTCTCCACTAGAAATGATTGTTAAAACTAAAAATAATCTAATAAAAAGATATATTGCAATCAATGAAGTTTCTGTGCTTAGACAAAGTAGGCAAGCTGCTTCGTTATCTATTAAACAAGGTTCGAGACAAATAATTAAAAAATTAGTTTCAGATGGTGTATTAGTGTCAACACCTGCAGGAAGTACGGCTTATAATCTTTCTGTTCATGGACCTATTTTAAGCCTTCATTCAAAGCAATTGTCCATATCTCCAATAAGTGCGTTTAGACCAAGAAGATGGAAGGGTAAAATTGTTAATGACAAAACTAAAGTTACCATAACAAATTTAAATCCATTAAAAAGACCTATAAGTGCTGTTGCAGACAATTTGGAAGTTAGAAATGCCAAGATCATTACAATAAAAACCAACTTAAAAATAAAGTTTAATTTGCTATATGATCGGTATCGAAGTCTCCAGAAGAAAATTATGCTAGAAAAAATTAAAAATGAATACAGTTAAAGTTTTTTTTAGAACAATTTTAAGATTAATAATAAGGTTTTTGCGTCAACAAACATATAAAAATTTTCGAACAATTAAATCTAAACAAAGATTATTAGGCACAATTTGGGTAGAAGCAAATAAAATTCGCATCAATGATTTAATTAATTTTATTGGAAGAGATCATATTCTATTTGAAGAAAGTCAAAATTTTGAGAAGAGATTTAAGTTAATAAAAAAAGATCTTATAAAAAATCTTCCTATATCTGGTGGTCTTAAAGGTTCTTCAGGTGGAGGAGGTGATAATATTTTTATTTTATATTATATTGTTAGGTTCTTTAAGCCTGAAATTGTTTTAGAATCAGGTGTTTCTGCTGGAACAAGTAGTGGAACAATTGTGCATGCTTTAGATAAAAATAATAAAGGAATTTTATACAGCAGTGATCTTCCAATGTTATTGGATGAAAAAGATATTGGAATACTAGTCCCAAATGAATTGAAATATCGATGGAAACTATTTTCCAAAGGTGATTCTATAAATCTTCCATTAATATTAAACAACATAAAAAAAATAGATTTAGTTTATTATGATAGTGATAAATCATATCTGGCTAAAGAATTTTTTATAGAAAAAGTTTTAGAAAATTTTGATCCAAAAGTTATAATAATTGATGATATAGATCGTGATTATTGGTTTAGAGATTTCATAAAAAAAAGAAAAAATAAATATAATTACTGTGTTGCTTCAAATGTAGGGTTTCTTTTTAATAAATTTAATTAAAATTTATTAAGTAAAAGTGTTAATTGCTAAGTGATGGTGCCCCCGCACGGATTCGAACCGCGGACCTATTGATTACAAATCAGTAAGCGTAAATATTTTTCCTTTCATTAACATTGATACTATTTAACTTTTAGACTCCCGTCTACAAGCTTCCTCTATAAAGACTTCAAAAAGACTTCACTTATAATTATAAATTAATTAATATCTTGATGTGAAAAATTTATTTTTATTTTTATTTATTTGTCTTTTATCAAATAGTTTCACTTATGCTGACAATAAAATAATTAAAATTTATGAAGAACAGTTTAAGCAAGGTCTAATTAGTGAAGACGAGTATAATGCTGTAAAAAAAAATTTTGAAAATAAAAATCCAAAAAAAAATAGTGAACCAAAAAAAACGTTAAAATTAATTAAAAAAGAAAAATCTAAAAAACTTAAATTTTTTAAAAAAGAAAAAGAACCTATATTTGATGACGATTTAGCTTTATTAGAAATTTATGATAAAAAAAAATTTGAAGAAGAGTTTAAAAAATATCCAAATGAAATAATTGAATTTTTTGGAAAAAATTCAAATAATGTATCACGAGCTAAAAAAGCTGGTCAATATATGAGTATTGAATTCAATAGATCTGCTAAGGGTCAAGCAAAATTTCCAGGAAGAATGATCAAAGCAATGGCTGCGTATGAATTTTTATATATAGATCGTTTACGAGACAGCAAAGAAGCGCTTCTCAGATATAAAGAGAAAAAAAATAGTAAATATTTAAGAAAATCTGCAGATGAAAAAAAGATTAGAAGCTTAATATCCATGAATAATGGAAGAAAAAAAATGAGAGAGGCTTTAGGTATGACTTTAGACACCCCAAGAATAGAAGCAGCTAAAAAATTTTGGTATTTAGGTGAATTTCTTGAAATGGGTACAGCTGTTAAAAACGAAAATTATGACAAAAATTTAGAAAAAAGAAAAAAACTTCTTAATGATTACAAACAAAAAATAACAAAATTAAAAGAGAAAATACAATCTGAAGAAAAAGAAACTGAACTTAACTAATGAAAAAAATATTATTTATACTCATATTATTTCTCAATTTTAGCATTGCTTACTCGATAGATCTTGAGTCATTGTCAGAAGCTACTGAAGAAGTGGAAAAGGTACAAGAAGATTTAAAAAATTTATCTAAATCAGATAATGATATAGCAAATACCATTGATAGTGCGGTTGAACAAATAAATATAGCAACTGAATTTGTAAAAAAATCTTTAGAGGAAAATAACGTCGATAGTGCGATTAAAACTTTAGAGTTTATTGAAAAATCATTAGGTGATGTTGCAAACATTGTTCCGCAAGAATTAACTTCCGACATGAGCAAAGTAGATATGACTCAATTAGATCAAGACAAATTGGATACAGTTATGTCTATCACTAAAAATATGAATGAAAATAAGGAGCAAAAATTAAACGAGCTAGTCTCCAACATGATTGAAATACAAGGAGAGGGATTAGAAGTTCAAGAGATAACCAGTAATTTAAAAGAACTTGGAATTGATACAATAGAAATTGGTGTTGATTTAGAAAAAGTTAATGAGATGAGCAAATGGTCCAAAGAACAATGGGCTGAATCTTATGAGGGTTCTGTGATTACTAATGCTGGAACAGAAGTTATTGTAGATGAAGAAATAGATAATAAAATTTTAGAATTAGAAAATAAACTTACTCAAAATAACGTAAAACTTCTTGAGACAAGAAATAATTTAAAAGGTTTAGAAAATGAATTAACTCCCTTGAATTCTCAAATAGTTTCTTTGTCTGAAAAGAAAAAAAACTTACTTGATCAATATAATTCAGAATTATTGAAACAAGATTTATCAGGTATCACTGATGAAGAAATAGCTAATAGCAAAACTCTTTCCGATGGATTAACAGTAGAAATTTCAAATTTAAATAATCAAATTAATCAAATTGAAAATCAATCAGCAAATATTAAGCAACAGGTAGCAAGCCTTAATACAGAGCTATCAAATGAAATTGCTGTATCAAATGATATTAATTCTAAAATATCACAGTTAAATCAACAAATTCAGAATAATCAAAATCTATTAAGATCAAAACAAGCTGAATTAGAACAAATTAAAAATTCATCACCAAATATTACATCTGTTAATAATGAATTAAATGAAAGGCTTCAAAAAGCATCTCTTGAAAGAGATTTTATTCAAACTCAATTTGAGAGATCAATAGACAAGGAAGTTGAGCATTTTCAAATTTACGCAAATGTTTTTTCAGATGATATGTCAGAGGAAGAGATTGATTTTGCGTTCAAAGAAGTGGGAGCCCTTTTAAGTGGTGATCCAAGAAAGACTAGGGCTTTCGATATTGAGAAATATGGAACATTTGCTGGTCTTTCTCAAAGTGAAATTCAAAGTGGTATTAATGCAGCAATGAATGATGACTGGGGTACACAGAAAAAAGTAGTTAAAAACATATATTCTAAACTTAGTAAAAATCCTAATTGGGTAGTGGATGTTCCATCAGATGCTGGATTAAATGTATTAATAGCAGAAGAGCAGGCCATTCAAGAAGCAGTTTTTGTGATGGACCAAAGTAGAAAAGTACAAGCTGAAGTGGATAAAATTATTAATCAGCGAACCGCACAGTATCAGGATGTTTTATCGATTAACCAACCAGAGTGGGCTATAGAAAGTGCATCTTTATATGGTAAAGCAAAAGAGTATGTAGACAAAGAGTTCAATTCTCTTGCATCACAAAATGCAGAATACTCAAATTTATTAAACCAAATATCAGAAAAACAATCAGAACTTAAAATATTAGATGAATTGAATAATGAAAGACAAAATAAAATTAATTCTTTGATAGCACCTTTGCAAAATGAAATGCAGAAAGCTTATGATGAGATGAGTGATATTCAAAATAAATCGATAGTTAAGCAAATTCAAAAAAATGAGTATATTAATTCAATTGGTGGATATGCTAAACTTTCTAGAGACCAAGGAAACCCTGAGTATGGTAATTGGATTAAAAACATAAACAATTTTGATAATGAAATTGGTGCTTTAAATAGTGAAATTACAAAATCTAGTACTGAATATTTCAATAAGAGTTCAGAAATAAATAAAATTAGAATTGAAAATCAAACATCGATGAGTGAATGGAATCAATACTATTCATTAAACAACGAGGTAAATAAATTAAACTTTAATAAAATTTCAATTGAGTCTGAAATAAACAAACAGGCTAGAGCAAATGTAATTAATCTCAAAAAGAATGCTGTTGAGGAAGTAAACAAAATTAGAGCAGAAGAAGTAGCTAAAACAAACGGTCTTTATAATACAGAAGAAGCTGTATTTAATGTTTTAAATAAAATCCCAACTTTTGATGAAGCTCAAAGAAAAAGAGCTAAAGAAGTTATATCTGGCGGATATTATGCAATATCGGGAGGTCAAATTATTGGTTATGACGATAAAGCAGCTGGTTTGATAGCTGCGCTTGATAGCGATGCAAATACATATGATGCTTTTAAAGCAGCTGTTGACAATGTTAAAAAAATTGGAAAAACACCTGCTTTTGATAGTCATCATTATGAAATGACGAATGTTAAATTAGCAGCAATAGTTCACTCAAGATTAAATGGTAATTATGATTACATGAATTTTGGTGAGTCTGATAAATTACAACTTTCAACGGCAGACAGAGCAAGACTAGAGCAAGAATTATCAAAATTATACGGTTCTAATAATCCAAAATTAAATGTTCTTAATACTGAAATTGATCAACTTAATAATCAAATAAATACAAATAGATCAAAACTAGCTAATGTAAATCAAGATATTACAAAACTTGAAAGTGAAATTAACTCTCTTCAAACAAGTGAAGGTGAAATAAATAATCAACTTAATCAATTAACTTCAGAACTAAATGTTAAACAATCATTGATTTCTGAGAAAAAAAATTCTTTGAGTGCTTTGCAGTCTGAACTTGATCCAATTTCAGGTAAAATAAATGAACTAGAAAATCAAAGAGCAGGTTTAAATGAAAAGTTAGATCAACAAATTAATGTTATTGCAGAACAATTGAAAAACCAAGGACAAAGCTCAGCAGATACGGAAGCTTTAAAATCTAAATTTGAGAGTGAAATTGCTGCAATTGATAGTCAGTTAAATGAATTTAAAAATCAGTCAGACAAAATAACCACTAACATAACTTCATTAAATAATGATCTCCAAGTTTTGGAGGTTGAAACCCCTGAAATAGCTGGCCAAATAACAAAATTAAATGCTGATCTTCAAAATGCAATTGACATAAAAGCTGATCTTGCAATTTCAGAAGCAAGAAAAGCAAACATTGAAATAGAGGAAAAAATAATTGGTTCAATTGCTAAATTAGATAATAAATCGATTATAAAAATTGAAGGTACAAACTCTTTAAGAGTTGTTGATACTAATTTGTTAACAGATGAGGCTGGAAAATTTAAAATGCCGGAAGGCACAATGACGGTTAATGGAAATATATTTACTGCAGGTGCTGTACAGCCGGAAAAACTTTTATCTTTTGAAGCAATAGATGAAACAGGTGATTTAAAAGTTTCGTATTCAAAAGCAGCGCTGAAGCAAATCAGTAATACTGGTAAATTAGCTGGTGGCACACAAAGTTACTCAGGTTCAACACTTGGTTCTTGGGTTTTAGTTGACGCAAAAACTGGTAAACAAATGAAAAATCCTCTTGATGGACACCAAGGTTCAATAGTATGTGAGGCAAGCACTTGTGGTCCACAAGGATCATTCGGAAAACGAGCTGCTTCTTTTGGAGGAATGTATGTGCTAGAAAGTTTAGCAAATCCTGAGACAGGAAATGTAGCTGGAAGATGTGCTGGCGGTAATTGTGAATTTAATTTTAGTCAAAATGTTGTTTCAGGAATTGCAACTAATGTATCTCAAACTACTACAAATTCTGCTGCAAACATCACACAAAGTGTTGAATTAAGTGAAGTAACTAAAGCCAATATTCAAGCTGCTCGAGAAATTACAGAGGCAAATGCAGATGTTGCAAAAAATGTGATTACAAATACTTCAGAAGTATCTTCTAATGTTATTGATAAATTGAATACAATAGCATCACTAGGATTAGGAAATAAATTAGGAAATATAGGAACTTGTACATCTGGTGATAACTGTGGATTATCAAGATTACAAATTACTATTAAAGAGATAAATAAATCACAAGCAGCTGCAGCTGAAATGGTTGCATCTGGTATTGGAACTACAATTACACATTCTTTATCAACTCAAACGGCAGCAGATGCACTTGCAGGTCAAATGGCCAGAGATATGGTTCAAGGTGCTAGTAACGAAATTAATACAACATCACAACAATTAAGAGAAGCACAAGAAGCTCTAGCTAACGCAACTACTGAAGTAGCTAAAGCTGCAGCACAAGAAAGTGTTAATGCAGCACAAGCTGCAAAAACTGCTGCGCAAGATGCTCTTCAAGCTGCACAAGAAGCAACACAACAAATTCAACAAGCTGCTGCTGAAGCACAACAAGCTGCAGGTGATGCAGTTGCAGGTATAGCTGGAGATGATTTAGAAGCTTTAAGTCAATTGGCAAACGATGCTCTTGGAATCTGGTACGAAGTTGATGCACAAGGTAATAAGGTTAGTGGAGGAATGGTTTGTGAGGCAAGTCATTGTGGAGCAGGAGGTGCAGGATACAATGATGCTCAAAGTAGAGGTAATACAATGATTAGATCAAATCGAACTAGTGGGTATTAAAAATAAAACTTTAATATTTTAAAAAGACTTCAAAAAGACTTCACTTAGTTCTACTCCCTTCCTTTCTATAGTCTTATTAAACGATTTTTATTTTAAAAAAAAATTAAGTAAAATTTGAGTTTGTTGAAAATAAATGAGATTTTAGTGGTGCCCCCGCACGGATTCGAACCGCGGACCTATTGATTACAAATCAATTGCTCTACCAGCTGAGCTACAAGGGCATGCGCAATAATTATTAAGTATTTGTTAAATAATCAACTCTTTTTTTTAATATAGCTAAGGTGATGAAACACTATTGCAGCACTATTTGATATATTTAAACTTTCTATGTCTTCATTAATATTAATTTTAACAAAAAAATCTACATATTTACCAGTATGCTGTCTCATTCCAAAACCTTCTGAACCAAATAAAAGAACATTATTTCCTTCCCACTTTGTATCAGTAAAGTCCTTTTTACCTTTGGCATCAAAACCATAAACCCAGAAATTTTTTTCTCTCAAATTTTTTAAAGTTGAATTAATATTAGATACTTGAAATATATTTACGTACTCCATACATCCACTAGCTGATTTGTACATTAGCTTGCTGTCTCGTGGAAAATGTCTTTCTTTAATTATCAAACCGTCAATATTAAATGACGCAGCACTTCTTATTAAGGACCCAATATTTCTTGGATCATTAACTTCATCAAGACAAACAAATGTTAAATTGTTTTTATTTTTAATAAATTGTTTTAAGTCTGGCTGATCTAAATGTTCTATCTCAGCAACATAACCATTATGCATTAACTGTTCTTTTGATGTATATTTGTCTAATTCTTTTTTGGATTTAAAGTAAACTTTAACATCCTCTAAAACATTTTTATTTGGATTTTTTCTATGAATATTTTTCTTTGACTCCTCAGTTAAAAATACTCTTAAAACCTTTCTTTTTGGGTTTCTAAGAGCTTCGATTACCGCATGTTGTCCAACAATGAAAAAAGATGATTTATTCATAAATTTGTATCTGTTTTATACGGTTTTTTTAATATTTTCCTATTAAATCACGTGTTGCATTTGCATAAATAAAATATATAAAACGCTTGTTATTTGAAGCTTTATTGAACAAGGGGACACTTCCCCAAAGGAGGGGTTCCAGAGCGGTCAAATGGGGCGGGCTGTAAACCCGTTGACTTCGGTCTTCGAAAGTTCGAATCTTTCCCCCTCCACCATTTAATAAATTTTAGATAACATGGAGTGTTACTCTTGGGGTTGTGCGGGTGTAGTTCAATGGTAGAACGCTAGCCTTCCAAGCTGGATGTAAGGGTTCGATTCCCTTTACCCGCTCCAAGAAATAAAATTAGAAATGAAACAAATAAACTGAGGTAGAAAGTAATGTCAAAAGAAAAGTTTGTAAGAAATAAACCCCACTGTAACATTGGGACTATTGGTCATGTCGACCATGGTAAAACAACTCTTACTGCCGCGATTACAAATGTATTAGCACAAGCGGGCGGTGGAACTGCAGTTGCTTATGATCAAATTGATAAAGCACCTGAAGAAAAAGAGAGAGGTATAACAATTTCAACGGCACACGTTGAGTATGAAACTGAAAAAAGACACTATGCTCACGTAGATTGTCCTGGTCACGCTGACTATGTTAAAAACATGATCACTGGTGCTGCTCAAATGGATGGAGCAATTCTAGTTGTTAACGCAGCAGATGGTCCTATGCCACAAACAAGAGAACACATTCTTTTAGGAAGACAAGTTGGTATTCCTGCAATAGTTGTTTACTTAAACAAAGTAGACCAGGTTGATGATAAAGAAATGATAGAACTTGTTGAAGAAGAAATTAGAGAACTTTTAACTTCATATAAATACCCAGGTGACAAAACACCAATAGTTAAAGGTTCAGCTTTAGCAGCAGTTGAAGGAAGAGATGATGAAATTGGAAAAAATTCAATTTTAGAATTAATGAAAGCTGTTGATGAACATATTCCACAACCAGCTAGGGAAGTTGACAAACCATTCTTGATGCCAGTTGAGGACGTGTTCTCAATTTCTGGAAGAGGAACAGTTGCAACTGGAAGAGTAGAGTCAGGTGTGATTAAAACCGGAGAAGAAGTTGAAATAGTTGGAATTAGAGAAACTAAAAAATCAGTTTGTACTGGAGTTGAAATGTTCCGAAAACTTTTAGATTCAGGTGAAGCTGGAGATAATGTTGGAATTTTATTGAGAGGTATTGAAAGAACTGATATCGAAAGAGGTCAGGTTCTTTGTAAGCCTGGTTCAATTACTCCACATACCAAGTTTGAAGCTCAAGCGTATGTGCTTAAGAAAGATGAAGGGGGAAGACATACTCCATTCTTTACTAAATACAGACCACAGTTTTATTTTAGAACAACAGACGTTACAGGTGAAGTTGAATTACCAGCTGGTACAGAAATGGTTATGCCTGGTGATGATGCAAAATTTACTGTTAAACTAATCACACCTATTGCTATGGCAGAGAAATTAAATTTTGCTATTAGAGAAGGTGGAAGAACTGTTGGAGCAGGAGTAGTAACTAAAATTATAGAGTAACTCTATAAATAGGAGTGTAGCTCAATTGGTAGAGCGCCGGTCTCCAAAACCGGAGGCTGAGGGTTCGAGTCCCTCCGCTCCTGCCAATTTGAGCTTAGATATTATGAGAAACCCAATTAAATTTTTACAGGAAGTTAAGCAAGAGGCCTTTAAAATTACGTGGCCAACTTGGAAAGAGACAATGCAAGGAGCTTTAATGGTATTTGTTATGGCAGTTGTAATGTCTTTATTTTTTCTTCTTTTAGATCAGGTTTTGAAGTTTTTTTTAGAACTTTTACTTAAAGTGAGCATATAATGAAAAACTGGTACATAGTTCAGTCTCATTCTAGCTTTGAAAATAAAGTTGCTTCATTAATAAAAGAAGAAGCAGATAAAGCTAAAATTGCTGACAAATTTGAAGAGATTATTGTACCAACGCACGATGTTACTGAAGTAAAAAGAGGTAAAAGAATTCAAAGGAAAAAAAAATACTTTCCTGGTTACGTATTAATAAAGAGTGAGATGGATAATAGTATTTATCACATGATAAAAAATATAAAGAGGGTTAGTGGTTTCTTGGGTACTAAAGGGATCCCAGTTCCTGTTTCAGACAAAGAAGTAGAAAAAATATTAGGTCAGATTAAAGATGGTGTAGCTCAGCCAAAATCTGGAGTAGATTACAGCGTAGGTGAAAAAGTTCAGGTTGTAGATGGTCCATTTGCATCATTTACTGGAATGATTGAAGAAATTGATGAAGAAAAAGCTAGACTTAAGGTGTCAGTTTCTATATTTGGTCGTCCAACGCCTGTAGATTTAGAATATAATCAGGTTGAGAAGGTAAGTTAATGGCAAAAGAAATTAGTGGGTTTATAAAATTACAAATTAAAGGTGGTCAGGCTAATCCAGCACCCCCTGTTGGTCCTGCATTAGGTCAACGTGGTGTGAATATAATGGAATTTTGTAAAGCGTTTAATGACAAAACTAAATCAATGGCAGGCAAACCTGTTCCAGTTGAAATTACAGTTTATAAAGATAAAAAATTTGATTTTAAAATTAAATCACCGCCAGCATCTTTTTATATTAAAGAAGCAGTAAAACTTAAAGGTGGATCTAAAGAACCTGGAAGAAATATTGTTGCTTCAATTTCTAAAAAACAATTAGAAAGTATAGCAAAAGAAAAAATGAATGATTTAAACGCACATGATATTGAGGAAGCTATAAAAATCATTGCAGGATCAGCTAGATCAATGGGTATAGAGGTGAAAGAATAATGGCATCGAAAAGATATAAAAAATTACCTGAAAAAACAAAAGATCTTAGTTTAGAGTTAATTGAAAAATTACTACCTGAACTTAAGAAAAACTGTACAACTAAATTTGATGAATCTTTAGATTTAAGTTTTCAAATTAATAACAAGCAAAAGAAAAATGAAGTTAATATAAGAACAGTGGTTAATTTACCTGGTGGAACAGGCAAGAAAGTTAAAGTTGCTGTCGTTTGTGAAGATAACAAAGCTCAAGACGCAAAAGATGCTGGTGCAGATATTGTAGGTGGTGATGAGTTTGTTGAAAGAATTAAAGCTGGAGAATTAAATTTTGAAAAATTAATTTGTACACCGGGAATGATGATTAAACTTTCTAAATTAGGAAAAGTTTTAGGACCAAAAGGTTTAATGCCTAATCCTAAGCTTGGTTCAGTTTCTGAAAATATTAAAGAAGCTGTAACCAATGCTAAATCTGGTCAAGTAGAAATCAGAAATGATAAAGATGGAAATATTGGAGTTAGCATAGGTAAAAAATCTTTTAGTGATGATCAATTAATAAAAAACTACAATGCAATTTTAGATGCTTTAGAAAAAGAAAAATCAAACAACACTTTGAAAGGTGATTTAATTAAAAGTGTATTTGCTACATCAACAATGGGTGTTTCATATAAAGTGAAATTAGGGAAATCGATATAGTTATGATGAACAAAGAGCAAAAGAAAAATTATATTGAAGAAATGACCAGCAAGTTTGAAAATAGCAAAGCTGTTATGGTTACTCATTACCAAGGCTTAACTATGACTCAATTAGATGAATTAAGAGCTAAAATGAGAGAGCATGGAATTATTTTCAAGATTACAAAAAATAGAATTACAAAATTGGCTTTAGAAAAAACAAAATGTAAAGATTTATCAAATTTATTTACTGGTCCTACTGCAGTTGCATTTGGAGAGGATGCAATAATGTCTGCAAGGATTCTTTCAAAATTTGCAAAAGATAACGAAAACTTAAAATTAATTGGTGGAATTATGGATAACGAGGTCTTAGATCAGGCCGGTGTCCAAAATGTAGCTAGTTTACCTACATTAGATGAAGCAAGAGCCAATATTGTAGGTATTTTGAACGCTTCTGCATCTAAATTAATCAGTATTTTGCTTGCACATTCAGAAAAAATGAGTAGTTTGTCGGCAGAAAATTCTGAAACACAACCCAAAGAGTAATATATATGCCTGACCTAAACAAAATTATCGAGGACTTATCAAGTTTGACTGTTGCAGAGGCAGCTGAACTTTCAAAACAATTAGAAGAAAAATGGGGTGTAACTCCAATGGCAGCAGCAGCTCCAGCAGCAGCAGGTGGTGCAGCACCAGCAGAAGATAAAGATGATTTTACAATCATGCTAGTTTCTGCAGGTGATAAAAAAATTAACGTTATCAAAGAAGTAAGAGCAGCAACTTCATTAGGTTTAAAAGAAGCTAAGGATCTTGTAGAGGGAGCACCAAAAGAAGTTAAATCTGGTGTAAATAAAAAAGACGCTGAAGAGATCAAAGCTAAGTTAGAAGCTGCTGGCGCTAAAGTAGAACTTAAATAAATTAAATAGAAAGAATTCGAATACTGATTATTTTTAATCAGTATTTATAAACATAGATGCAATTATCTTTTACTGAAAAGAAAAATATTAGAAAAAGTTTTGGTAAACTAAAAGAAAGTTTATCTATACCTAACCTAATTGAAGTACAAAAAAATTCGTACAAAGAATTAACTGAATTTAATGATGAAGCAGCTGAACTTACAAAAGGTTTTGGTAGAGTATTTAAAAGTATTTTTCCAATTGAAGATTTAAATGACAAAGCAACATTAGAGTATGTTTCATACAGATTAGATAAACCGAAATTTGATGTTGAAGAGTGTATAGCAAGAGGACTTACATATTCATCTGCCCTTAAGTGTACTTTGAGGTTAGTGGTTTATGAAATAGATCAAGAAAATAACACTAAAGATATTTTATCAGCAAAGGAACAAGAAGTTTATATGGGTGAAGTTCCTATGATGACAAATAGCGGAACTTTTATTACTAATGGTGTTCAAAGAGTTGTAGTAAACCAAATGCACAGAAGTCCTGGTGTATTTTTTGACCATGATAAAGGAAAAACTCATGCAAGTGGTAAACTATTATTTAATTGCAGGGTAATACCTAATAGAGGTTCTTGGTTAGATTTTGAATATGATGTTAAAGATTTTCTATATTTCAAAATTGATAGAAAAAAGAAAATTTTTTCATCTACGTTATTATTAGCTTTAGGTTATTCAAAAGCAGAAATTGTAGATGAGTTCTATGAGAGCGAACAATATACTTTTGATCCAAAGACAGAGAAATGGAAAACTAAATTTAATCCAGAAAACTATAAAGCTAAAAATTTCTCAGAAGAAGTAATTGATGCTAAAACAGGTCAAGTAGTAATTAAATTAGGTGATAAGATTAATTTTTTAAGTGCAAAAAAATTATCTAACGATGGTCTGAAAGACATACTGGTCTCCAGAGAGTCATTGTTTGGTAAATTTTTACATAGAGATGTAAAAGTTAATGAAGAAGAGAACGGTGTATTTCAAATTGGTACTGAATTAAATGATACAATTATTCAACAAATATTAGATGCAAATATACATTCTCTTCAAATTTCAGTTACAAATTCTATAAATAAAGGACCTTATCTACTTACAACAATTTTAGCTGATAAAAATAATACTAAAGACGAAGCTATCACAGAAATCTACAAAATGTTAAGACCTGGTGAGCCACCAACGATTGAGATTGCTACTCAAATATTTAACAATCTGTTCTTCAGCTCAGACAGATATGATTTGTCTGATGTTGGAAGAGTTAAAATGAACTCAAGATTAAACCAAGAGTGTTCGGATAAAATCACAATATTAAGAAATGACGATATCATAGCAATAATTCATAAAATGTTAGATTTACGTGATGGTAAAGATGATGTTGATGACATAGATCACCTTGGAAATAGAAGAGTACGTTCTGTAGGAGAGTTGGTTGAAAACCAAGCTAGAATTGGTGTTTATAGAATGGAAAGAGCTATTAAAGAAAAAATGACTACTCTAGATGTTGAGTCAGCAATGCCACAAGATTTAATTAATGCTAAACCATTAACAGTTTCATTGAAAGATTTTTTTGCGAGTTCACAACTTTCTCAGTTTATGGATCAAACAAATCCATTATCTGAGATTACTCATAAGAGAAGAGTTTCAGCTTTAGGCCCAGGTGGTTTAACAAGAGAAAGAGCAGGTTTTGAAGTTAGAGACGTTCATCCAACCCATTATGGAAGAATTTGTCCAATTGAGACACCAGAAGGCCCAAATATCGGTTTGATTAATAGTTTATCTACATATGCTAAAATTAATAAATATGGGTTCATTGAAAGTCCATATAAAAAAGTTAAAGACGGTGTTGTTCAAGATAAAGTTGAATACCTTTCAGCAATGGAAGAAACAAAATTCACTATTGCTCAAGCAAATACAAAACTTGATAAAAATGGAAAAATTACTGAGGAATTAGTTTCATGCAGACAAAATTTAAATTTTCTTTTAGCAAAACCTGATACAATTGATTATATCGATGTATCACCTAAACAACTTGTTTCAGTCGCAGCATCATTAATTCCATTCTTAGAGAATGACGATGCAAACAGAGCATTGATGGGATCAAACATGATGAGACAAGCAGTTCCATTGTTAAAACCTGAGTCACCACTTGTTGGTACAGGAATTGAAAGTGATGTAGCTTTAGACTCTGGTGTTACTATTGTTGCTAAGCGTGATGGTATTGTTGATAAAATTGATGGTAAAAGAATTGTTATTAAAGTTACGGAAGAAACAGACTTTAGTAAATCTGGTGTAGACATCTATAATCTTCAAAAATTTAAAAGATCAAACCAAAATACTTGTATTAATCAAAGACCACTTGTTAGAGTTGGTGATAAAGTTAAATCTGGAGATATTATTGCCGATGGTCCTTCGACAAAATTAGGTGAGCTTGCGCTTGGTAAGAATGTAACTGTAGCATTTATGCCTTGGCAAGGTTACAACTTTGAAGATTCAATCCTAATTTCAGAAAGGTGTGTTACAGATGATGTATTCACATCTGTTCATATTGTTGAATACGAAATAATGGCGAGAGATACAAAACTTGGTGAAGAGGAAATAACTCGAGATATACCAAATGTAAACGAAGAAGCTTTAAAAAACCTTGATGAGTCAGGAATAGTTTATATTGGAGCTGAAGTGAATGCTGGAGATATTTTAGTTGGTAAGGTTACTCCAAAAGGAGATTCGGCATCTGGTCCTGAGGAAAAACTATTAAGATCAATTTTTGGAGAAAAAGCTATTGATGTAACCGATACATCTTTAAGAATGTCTAGGGGATCAAGCGGAACGGTGGTTGATGTAAGAGTATTCAATAGACATGGAATCGAGAAAGATGAAAGATCAATAACTATTGAAAGAGCTGAAATCGAACAAGTTCAACAAGATAAAATTGTTGAGGAAGAAATATTAGAAAGAAGTATTAAACAAAGAGCTTCACAATTCTTGTCAGGATCATCTTTAACTAAAAAAGTAAAAGATTTATCCGAAGGAACTAAGTTAGATTTTGATACAATTAATAATTTATCAATTAATGATGTTTTCAAAATTACAGTAGGAAATGTAAATAACGAAGCAACATTAGCTCAATTAAAAGAACAATATAATAAAGCTAAACAAGACATAACTGAGAGATTTGAAGACAAAGTTTTAAAAATTAGAAGTGGAGACGATTTATTACCAAGTGTTATGAAAATGGTAAAAGTATTCGTTGCAATAAAAAGAAGATTAAGACCTGGTGATAAGATGTCTGGAAGACATGGAAACAAAGGAGTTGTTAGTAAAATTGTTCCTGTTGAAGACATGCCATATAGAGAAGATGGTAGACCAGTTGATATTGTGTTAAATCCTCTGGGTGTCCCAAGTAGGATGAATGTTGGACAAATTTTAGAGACACACTTAGGTTGGGCATGCAAAGAATTTGGTGAACAAGTTAAAAATTTAGTAAATGAAAATAACAAAAAAATTGAAAGAACAGAAAAAATCGAAAAATTCTTAAAATCTGTTTATGGAGAAGAAATCTTTAACGATAAAGTAGACAAGTTAAGCAAGAGTGAATTTAAAGATCTTTGTGAAAATTTACAAAATGGTATCGCAATCTCAACGCCTGTTTTTGATGGTGCTAAAGAAAAAAATGTTACAGAGATGCTTGAACTAGCAAATTTACCAGGATCTGGACAAACCTATTTATGGGATGGAAGAACAGGAGAGAAATTTGATAGACCGGTTACTGTTGGAATAATCTACATGCTAAAACTTCATCACTTAGTTGAAGATAAAATTCATGCAAGATCTACTGGACCGTACAGTTTGGTTACACAACAACCACTTGGTGGTAAAGCACAATTAGGGGGTCAAAGATTTGGTGAAATGGAAGTCTGGGCACTTGAAGCATATGGTGCATCATATACATTACAGGAAATTTTAACTGTTAAATCTGATGACGTTGCAGGAAGAGTTAAAGTTTACGAGACTATAGTTAAAGGTGAAGAGAACTTTGAGTCTGGTATACCAGAGTCATTTAACGTTTTAGTGAAAGAGATTAAATCATTAGCATTAAATGTGGAGCTCAATTAATGAAAAAAGAATTAACAGATCTATTTAAGGGCAGTGAAATTTCAGAAGCTCAAAATTTTAATAGCATTAAAATTTCACTTGCTAGCCCAGAGAAAATTAAATCTTGGACATTTGGTGAAATTAAAAAGCCTGAAACAATTAATTATAGAACTTTTAGACCTGAAAAAGATGGTTTATTCTGCGCAAGGATTTTTGGACCTATAAAAGATTATGAGTGTTTATGCGGTAAGTATAAACGAATGAAATTTAGAGGAATTATCTGTGAGAAATGTGGTGTTGAGGTTACAAAATCAAATGTAAGAAGAGAAAGAATGGGCCACATTAATCTTGCTACACCAGTAGCACATATTTGGTTCTTAAAGTCTCTTCCAAGCAGAATTGCTTTGGCAGTAGACATGAAATTAAAAGAAATAGAGAGAGTTCTTTATTTTGAAAACTTTATAGTAATAGAACCTGGTTTAACTGGTTTACAAAAAAATCAACTCTTAAATGAGGAAGAATTAGCAAAATACCAGGATGAGTTTGGTGAAGAAAGTTTTACAGCGGGAATAGGAGCAGAAGCTGTTCTTGAGATGCTCAAAAATTTAGATTTAGAATTAGAAAGAAAAAATCTTGTTAGCTTTATTAAAGAAACCAAATCAAAAGTTAATGAAGAAAGAGCAATTAAAAGATTAAAACTAATAGAGTCATTTATTGAAACAGGTCAAAAACCTGAGTGGATGATTATGACTGTTGTACCAGTTATACCACCAGAATTAAGACCATTAGTTCCTCTTGATGGCGGAAGATTTGCTACTTCAGATCTTAACGATTTATACAGAAGAGTAATCAACAGAAATAATAGATTAAAAAGATTAATGGATCTTAAAGCTCCAGATATCATAGTAAGAAATGAAAAAAGGATGCTTCAGGAGTCTGTAGATGCTCTATTTGATAACGGTAGAAGAGGCAGAGTAATAACAGGAACAGGTAAGCGACCACTTAAATCTCTAGCTGAAATGTTAAAAGGTAAACAAGGAAGATTTAGACAAAATTTATTAGGTAAACGAGTTGATTATTCTGGAAGATCAGTAATCGTTGTCGGTCCTGATCTAAAATTACATGAGTGTGGTTTACCAAAAAAAATGGCACTTGAGTTATTTAAACCATTTTTATATGCAAGATTAAATAAGTTAGGCTTAGCTTCAACAATTAAACAAGCTAAAAAATTAGTTGAAAAAGAAACAAATGCAGTTTGGGACGCTTTAGAATTAATAGTTAGAGAGCATCCGGTACTTTTAAATAGAGCACCAACACTTCATAGACTTGGAGTTCAAGCGTTTGAGCCCAAATTAATCGAAGGAGATGCAATTGAATTACATCCTTTAACTTGTGCTGCATTTAACGCTGACTTTGATGGTGACCAAATGGCAGTGCACGTGCCGTTAAGTTTAGAAGCACAATTAGAGGCAAGAATTTTAATGTTATCTACAAATAATATTCTTTCTCCATCAAACGGTAAACCAATTATTGTTCCGAGTCAGGATATGATTTTAGGAATTTACTATCTTTCACAAGAACCAATATCTGACAAACCAGCTGGATACTTTACAAATTCAGATCAAATTGAATTTGCATTATCATCTGGTCAAATAAATGTACATAGTACTATAATTTCAAGATACGAGACTGTAGATGAGCAAGGGAATAAGAAAATAGAAAAATATACTTCTACAGCTGGAAGATTTTTATTAGCAAATTTATTACCTAAAAATACTAACATTAAGTTCTCTTTAGTAGATAGATTATTACCTAAAAAAGTAGTTTCAGAAATAATTGATGTTGTATTTAGATTTTGTGGTCAAAAAACAACCGTAATTTTCTGTGACAAGCTTAAAGATTTAGGATTTAAACACGCATTTAAAGCAGGAATTTCGTTTGGAAAAGACGATCTTGTAATCCCTGAAAATAAAACTCAATTAATTGATGATACTAAGAAATTAATTGCAGATTATGAAACTCAATATGCTGAAGGTTTAATTACAAGAGGTGAAAAATACAACAAAGTTGTTGATGCTTGGTCTAAATGTACAGATAAAGTTGCCGGAGAAATGATGAAAGGAATTTCAGCTACAGAAAAAACTGATGAAGGATTGAAAATAAATTCTGTATTTATGATGGCTGACAGTGGAGCTAGAGGATCTGCTGCTCAAATGAAACAATTAGCCGGTATGAGAGGATTGATTGCTAAACCGTCAGGAGAAATTATCGAAAGTCCAATTATTTCAAACTTTAAAGAGGGATTAACTGCTTTAGAGTATTTTAATTCAACTCACGGAGCTAGAAAAGGGTTAGCAGATACAGCACTTAAAACAGCTAGTTCTGGATATTTAACAAGAAGACTATGTGATGTTGCACAAGACTTAACAATAACTAAAGTTAATTGCGATGATCCTGGATTTATTGAACTATCTGAAATTTTAGAGGGTGGTAATGTGGTTGTTAGTTTATCCGAAAGAGCATTAGGAAGAGTAACAGCTGCTGATGTTAAAAACCCTTTATCAGGTGAAGTAATTATTAATAAATCTGAAATGATTGATGAAGCAGGTTGCGATAAAATTGATGCTGCAGGTGTTAAATCAATTAAAGTTTATTCAGTAATGACATGTAGTTCAAAAGAGGGTGTTTGTGCTACTTGCTACGGACGAGATTTATCAAGAGGTAAGATGGTTCATGTTGGTGAAGCTATTGGAATGATATCTGCTCAATCAATTGGAGAACCAGGAACACAGCTAACAATGAGAACGTTCCACGTTGGAGGAACAGCTTCTGTAAAACAAGATTCTCAAATAGTTACTAAAAGTGATGGAACTTTAAAAATAATAAATTCAAATATTTTAGAAGACTCTAAAAAGAATTTGATTGTTATGGGAAGAAACACTCAACTTTCTATTGAGGACGACAAAGGAGTTCAGATAGCAGTTTATAAAGTTGCTTATGGGTCAAGACTATTTTTCAACAATGGCGACAAAGTAAAAGCAAATACCAAAATATGCGAATGGGATCCTTACACAACTCCAGTTATAGCAGAGAAAAGTGGTACAGCTAGTTATGTAGATTTAATTGATGGTGTATCAATTCAAGAAACTACTGACGATGCCACAGGAATTTCTTCTAAATCAGTAATTGATTGGAGAGGTCAATCAAAAAGTACTGATTTAAAACCTAGAATTACTTTAAGAGATGAAAAAGGAAATGTGATTAAAAAAGCTGATGATAATGAAGCTAGATATTATTTAGTACCAGATTCGATTTTATCAATTAAAGACGGTCAAAAAGTTTATGCAGGTGACGTAATTGCAAGATTACCTAAGGAAACTACAAAAACAAAAGATATTACTGGAGGTCTTCCAAGAGTTGCTGAGTTATTTGAAGCTAGAAAAGCTAAGGATAGTGCGATTATTGCAGAAAATGATGGTAGTGTTGTTTTTGGTAAAGAGGTAAGAGGCAAACAAAGAGTATCTATTGTTCCTGAAGATGGATCAGAACCTTCAAATTATTTAATTCCAAAAGGTAAACATATCAATTTTAATCCAGGTGAAAAAATTCAAAAAGGAGAGTATCTTTTAGATGGTCAACCACTGCCACATGATATTTTGAGAATTTTAGGAATCAAAGAATTAACAGAATATTTTGTTAATCAAGTTCAAGAAGTTTATAGATTACAAGGTGTGATAATAAACGATAAGCATATTGAAACTATTTTAAGACAAATGCTTAAAAAAGTTGAGGTTAAAGTATCAGGTGATTCAAGTTATTTACCTGGTGAAGTGGTTGATAGAATTAAGTTTGATAATACTAATGAAAAATTGGTTGCAGAAGGAAAAACACCTGCCGTTGGTGAAAGAGTTCTAATGGGTATTACTAAGGCTTCACTTCAAACAGAATCGTTTATTTCAGCTGCTTCTTTCCAAGAAACAACAAGAGTATTAACAGACGCTGCAATTAAAGGAAAAGTTGATCCATTAAATGGCTTAAAAGAGAACGTAATTGTTGGAAGATTAGTTCCTGCAGGTACTGGTAATATTAAAAATAGATGGAACAATAAAGCTCTAGAGGACGATAATAATTTCTTAGCAGAGCAGGATAAAATAGAAACTTCAGAACCTGAAGAAACACAGGCAAATCAGTAAAAAATCACTTAAAAATTGCAGTTTTAGTTTGACAAAGGGCTATTAATAAGTAATTTGGCGATGTTTTTGGTTGGAATGTAGTGCTTCTAACAGTACTAAACGCTGCCACAAAATAACCTGTCAGTTATTTTCATCTAAAAATAAATTAATTAATTTTAAAAAATTTATGCCAACTATTAATCAGTTGTTAAGAAAAAAAAGGGTTAAACCAGCAGCAAGGAACAAAGTTCCTGCTCTACAAAAACAACCTTTAAAGAGAGGTGTTTGTGTTAAAGTTTATACAACAACTCCAAAGAAACCAAACTCCGCATTGAGAAAAGTTGCTAGAGTGAGATTATCAAATGGATTTGAAGTTACAGCTTACATTCCTGGTGAAGGTCACAATCTTCAAGAACACTCGGTAGTACTGATTAGAGGTGGAAGGGTAAAAGATTTACCAGGCGTTCGTTATCATATTCTAAGAGGTAATCTAGATACTCAGGGTGTTGCAAATAGAAAAAAAAGAAGATCTTTATACGGAACAAAAAAAGGTAAATAATGTCTAGAAAAAAAACTCAACCCAAAAAAAATGTAGTTCCGGATCCAAAATTCAAGTCAACTATTATTCCTAAATTAATCAACAATATTATGTATGATGGTAAAAGAGGTATTGCTGCTAAAATAGTTTATGACGCTATCGATAAAATTAAAACAAAAACTAAAGATGAACCAATTAATATTTTCAATGAAGCAATTAACAATATCAAACCAACTGTAGAAGTTAGATCTAGAAGAGTTGGTGGTGCAACTTATCAAGTTCCTGTTGAGGTAAAAAGTAAAAGAGCACAAGCTTTAGCTATTAGATGGTTAGTTGAGTCAGCAAGAAAAAGAAAAGATAAACATATGGCAGATAAAATTTTTAATGAACTTTACGATGCTTATGAAAAAAAAGGAGCTGCTGTTAAAAAAAGAGAGGATGTACATAAGATGGCAGAGTCTAACAAGGCATTTGCACATTTTAGATGGTAATTAATTATGGCTAGAACTCATACATTAGATAAATATAGAAATATTGGGATCATGGCCCATATAGATGCTGGTAAAACAACCACTACTGAAAGAGTTCTTTATTACACAGGTAAGAGTCACAAAATTGGCGAAGTGCACGATGGTGCAGCAACAATGGATTGGATGGAGCAAGAACAAGAAAGAGGAATTACAATTACATCTGCTGCAACTACTTGTTTTTGGAATGATCATAGAATTAATATTATAGACACCCCTGGTCACGTAGATTTTACTATTGAAGTAGAAAGGTCTTTGAAAGTTTTGGATGGTGCTGTTGCTGTTTTTGATGGTGTTGCAGGTGTAGAGCCTCAATCTGAAACTGTATGGAGACAAGCAGATAAGTATAAAGTGCCAAGAATTTGTTTTGTTAATAAATTAGATAGAACTGGTGCTGATTTCTTTAGATGTGTAGATATGATTAGAGATAGGTTAGGTGCAAAACCTTTGGTGGTGCAAGTACCTATAGGCGTTGAAGCTTCCTTATCTGGTGTAGTTGATCTTGTTAAAATGAAAGCTCAAGTTTGGAAAAATGAGGCGCTAGGAGCTGAATGGGAATATAAAGATATTCCAGAAGACTTAAAAGAAATTTCAGAAAAATATAGAACAGAATTAGTTGAAACAGCTGTTGAACAAGACGAAAAGCTAATGGAGGCTTATCTAAATGGTGATGAAATTAAAGAAGAGGATTTAGTTAAATGTATAAGAAAAGGAACGCTTAATTTTAGTTTTGTTCCAGTTTTAACTGGTTCAGCATTCAAAAACAAAGGTGTTCAGCCCTTACTTGATGCTGTTGTAAATTATTTACCAAGTCCAGTAGATATTGGTTCTATTAAAGGAACTAAATTAGGTAGTGAGGATGAAATGGAAATGAAATTTGAAGATAGCGTTCCATTTTCTGCCTTAGCTTTTAAAGTAGCTAATGACCCATTTGTTGGCTCATTAACTTTTATTAGAATTTATTCAGGTACAATCAAAACTGGTACTGCGGTCTTCAATTCCTCTAAAGAGAAAGAAGAAAGAGTTGGAAGAATGCTTTTAATGCATGCAAATTCTCGTGAAGATATTAAAGAAGCTAATGCAGGCGACATAGTAGCTTTAGCAGGATTAAAAAATACTATCACAGGACACACTTTATGTGACAAAGAAAATTCAGTTCTACTTGAACCAATGGAATTCCCTGATCCGGTAATTGAAATTGCAGTAGAACCAAAAACCAAAGCGGACCAAGAAAAAATGGGTGAAGCTTTAGGTAGGTTAGCTAAGGAAGATCCTTCTTTTAGAGTAACATCAGACGAAGAGTCGGGACAGACAATTATTAAAGGTATGGGTGAATTACACTTAGATATTATTGTTGATAGAATGAAAAGAGAATTTAAAGTAGAGGCAAATGTCGGAGCTCCACAAGTTGCTTATAGAGAAACCATAGAAGCTGCTTCAGAGGTTGAATACACCCACAAAAAACAAAGTGGTGGTGCTGGTCAATTTGCAAAAGTTAAACTTTTAGTAGAGCCTCAAGAACCAGGTAAAGGTCGAGATGTTGAGAGTAAAATTAAAGGTGGTGCAATTCCAAAAGAATTTATTCCTGGTGTTGAAAAAGGGATAGAAACAGTTTCAGATACTGGAATTTTAGCCGGTTTTCCAATGATTGATTATAAAGTAACGATCTTAGATGGTTTACATCACGATGTTGACTCAAGTGTTTTAGCGTTTGAATTAGCAAGTAGAGCTTGCTTTAAAGAGGCTTGTACAAAAGGTGGTTTAAAATTATTAGAACCTGTAATGAGAGTTGAAGTAGTAACACCTGAAGATTACATGGGTGATGTTATAGGTGATTTAAACAGTAGAAGAGGTCAAATCAGTACTCAGGAGCAAAGAGGAAATGCAACTGTAATTACAGCAATGGTTCCTTTGGCAAATATGTTTGGTTATATAAATAACTTAAGATCAATGTCTCAAGGTAGAGCACAATATTCAATGTTTTTTGATCATTATTCAAAAGTTCCTCAAAATGTTCAAGACGAAGTAACTAAGAAAATTGCAGGTTAATCATGGAAAAACAGAACATTAGAATTAAATTAAGAGCATATGACAATAAAGTTCTAGATGCTTCAACTGAAGAGATTGTTAATACAGTAAAAAGAACTGGTGCCACAATCAAAGGACCAATTCCATTACCTACAAGAATTGAAAGATACACAGTATTAAGATCACCTCACATAGATAAGAAAAGTAGAGAGCAATTTGAATCAAGAACACATAAAAGATTAATCGATATTATTGAACCAACACCACAAACTGTAGAAGCATTAATGAAACTTGATTTAGCATCTGGTGTAGATGTGGAGATAAAAATTTAATTATGAGTGAGATAGCTTTATTAGGAAAGAAAATAGGTATGACGAGAGAATTCTATAAATCTGGTCAATTAGTTCCTGTGACTGTGCTTAAGGTTGAAAAAGCTAGAGTTATTCAGGTTATTGAAGAAGAAAAAAGAGGGTACAAGGCTGTTCAACTTGGATATGGGAAAATTAAAAATTCAAAATTAACAAAAGCTATGAAAGGTGTTTTTGCTAAAAAAAATACTGAAGCTAAAAAAAAATTAAAAGAATTTAGAGTAAACGACACATCTGTTTACAAAGAAGGAAACGAGTTTGGTTTAGAAATATTTAAAGACATTAAATTTGTAGACACAAGATCAAAAACAATTGGTAAAGGTTTTGCTGGTGCAATGAAGAGACATAATTTTGGTGGTTTAAGAGCAAGTCATGGTGTTTCTATATCTCACAGAGCACATGGTTCAACAGGACATAGTCAAGATCCAGGAAAAGTTTTTAAAGGAAAAAAAATGGCTGGTCATATGGGTGATAAGCTAAGAACAATGCAAAATATTGAAATAATAAAAACAGACTTAGAAAACGAACTTCTTTATTTAAAAGGATCAATACCTGGTTCAAAAAATTCTGAAGTAATGGTTAAAAAATCAGTAAAAAATATAAGCAAAATGACAATTGGTGAGAAACAAGCAGCTGCTGAAGAGGCTAAAAAAACACCTGAGAAAAAGAAAAAATAATGAAATTAGATAAAATTAGCATAGACGGGAAAAAAGATAGTATTGAAGTTTTGGATAAGATTTTTTCTGCCAAAATTAATCATAAATTAGTTAGCGCTGTTCTATATAAATCAAATGCTAATTACAAAGGAAGACATGCCAAAACTAAACAACAAAATGAAGTAAAAGGACCAACTTCAAAAATATATGCTCAAAAAGGAACTGGTGGTGCAAGGCATGCTAGTAGAAAAGCTCCTATATTTGTTGGCGGTGGTATTGCTCATGGACCAAAAGGTGAATTGGCTTATAAAAAAAGAAAACTAAACAAAACTGAAAAAAAACAAAGCGTAGCTTCATTAATTACTGAAAAAAATAATAATAAAAACTTATTAATCTTAAATGACTTTAGTTCAGAAATTAAAAAAACTAAAGAGATGAACTCAATTATTAATAAACTTGAAATTACAAATTCACTAATAATTCTAGACAAAAATTCAAAAGAAAAAATCGAAAAATCTGTAAGAAATATTCCAAATGTTAAAGTTACAGATGTAAATCATTTCAGTGCTTACGACATTATTAAATTTAAAAAAGTAGTTTTCACAGAAAGTTCAGTGAAAGAATTAGAAAAGAGATATTCATAAAATGGAAAAAATTCACTTATACGACAAAATTCTTTCTCCAGTGGTTACTGAGAAATCTACTAATTTATCTGAACTTAATAAAATTGTTTTTAAAGTTCCGGATGGAGCAAATAAGAAAAATTTAAAAAAGAATATAGAAAAAATATTCAAAGTTAATGTGACTAAGATAAATATTATAAACAAACAAAACAGAACAAAAGTTACCAGAGGTAGAAAAGTAAAAGTATCTGGTTATAAAAAAGCAATAATAACTTTGAAAAAAGGTCAAAGTATTGATCTAACAACAGGAATTTAATAAATGGCATTAAAAACTTTTAAACCATACACAAAATCTACAAGAGGCACTATTTTAGTTGATAGAACTGGTTTATGGAAAGGTAAACCATTTAAGTCATTAGTCTCTGCAAAAAATGCAATGAAAGGTAGAAACAACAATGGTCATATTACCTCTATTAATAGGGCAGGTGGGCATAAAAAAATGTACAGACATGTTGATTTTTATAGAAAAAAATTCGACATGGAAGCTACAGTTCAAAGAATAGAATATGATCCAAATAGATCATGTTACATCATGTTAGTTAAATTTGAGGATAATACGCATTCATACTTTTTAGCACCACAAAAAATTAAAATTGGAGATAAAGTTGAAAGCGGTTCTAAAAAAGAAATTAAAGTAGGTAATTGTATGCCATTGCAAGACATTCCAGTGGGTATAAATATACATAATGTCGAGATACAACCAGGCGCTGGTGGAAAAATCGCTAGAGCTGCTGGTTCATCTGTTACCATTAGTGGTCTAGATGGAAACTATAGTTTAATAAAATTAGCCTCAGGTGAAGTTAGAAAAATAGATTCAAGAGCTTTGGCTACTATTGGAATTTTAAGTAATCCAGATCAAAAAAATATTAAAATTGGAAAAGCAGGTAGATCAAGATGGTTGGGCAGAAGACCTCATACAAGAGGTGTTGTTAAAAACCCAGTTGATCACCCACATGGAGGTGGTGAAGGTAAATCAGCTGGAGGAAGACATCCAGTATCACCTACAGGACAATCAGCTAAAGGTTTAAAAACCCGAGATAATAAGAGAACAGATAAATTTATAGTTAAGAGAAGAAATAAGAGGAAGGATACTAAGTAATGGCTAGAGCAGTTTGGAAAGGTCCGTTTGTAGAAGAAAGCTTGATGAAGAAAGTGGACAAGTATAAAGATGATCCAAAGAAAATTCCTATTAAAACTTGGTCAAGAAAATCTACAATTTTACCAGATTTTGTAGGGGTAAGTTTCCAAATTTATAATGGGAAAAAATTTATACCCATAACTGTTTCAGAAGATATGGTTGGACATAAATTAGGTGAGTTTGCACCAACAAGAACGTTCTTTGGTCATACACCAGCTGATAAAAAAGCTAAACCAGCAACAGCAGAGAAGAAATAATTATGGGCAAGAAAAAGAAAATAGATAAATCTAACGATAAAACAGTAAAGTCTGTTAACAACGGTATTAGATCAAGTGTCAGAAAGCTAAATCCAATACTAAAAAGCATTGTTGGTAAAAAAGTTGATGTTGCAATTAGAGATTTACAGTTTTCTGAAAAGAGAGTTACTAGAGATGTTAGAAAAACTATTAGTTCAGCTGTAGCCAATGCTGAAAATAATTTTCAATACGATATTGATAAATTAATAGTTAAAGAAGCATATTGTGGAAAAAAAATAGTTATGAAAAGATTTAGACCAAGAGCCAAAGGGAGAGCGGCACCAATATTAAAACCTTGGTCAACTGTTA
This sequence comes from uncultured Pelagibacteraceae bacterium, assembly GCA_902617805.1. Classification (GTDB taxonomy): domain Bacteria; phylum Pseudomonadota; class Alphaproteobacteria; order Pelagibacterales; family Pelagibacteraceae; genus Pelagibacter. The sequence continues at coordinate 104,123 of CACMYF010000001.1, read as the reverse complement.
CAATAATTTTATCAGAAGCTAAACAAATGGAGAAGCATGGGGCAAAAAGTTAATCCTGTAGGTTTTAGATTAGGTGTCAACAGAGGATGGGACTCTGTATGGTATGCTAAGAAAAAAGATTTTGGAAATTATCTAATCGAAGATTTTAAAATTAGAGAATATATTAAGAAAAATGTAATCAACTCTGGTGTATCCAAGGTTATGATCGAAAGAACATCTAATAAATGTTATGTTACAATCTATACTTCTAGACCTGGATTTGTTATTGGAAAAAAAGGAAGTGATATCGACAAAATTAAAAATAATCTTTCAAAATTCACAGCAAATGAAGTTAATCTAAATATTAAAGAAGTTAAAAAACCTGAAACTAATGCTTATTTAGTAGCTGAAAATATAGCCCAGCAGCTTGTTAAAAGAATTTCTTATAGAAGAGCTATGAAAAGAGCAATGCAATCATGTATTAGACTTGGAGCAAAAGGAATTAAAGTTTCTGTGAGTGGAAGACTTGGTGGAAATGAAATAGCTAGAACAGAGTGGTTAAGAGATGGAAGTATTCCATCACATACTTTAAGAGCTGATATAGATTATGCAGAGGCAGAGGCTCTTACAACTTACGGAATTATTGGAATTAAAGTTTGGATTTATAAAGGTGAAGTTTTTGCCAGAGAATTTAGTCAAGAGACTAACAAGGTAACATCAAAGGAAGGTAAACAATAATGCTTCAACCAGTAAGAACAAAGTGGAGAAAAGCACACAAAGGTAGAATTCATGGTAATGCTACAAGGGCAAGCACTATAAATTATGGTGCTTATGCATTAAAAGCTTTACAGCCTGAAAGAGTTACAGGAAAACAGATAGAAGCTGCAAGAGTTGCTTTAACAAGACATATGAAAAGACAAGGAAGAGTTTGGACAAGAATATTTCCAAATATACCAGTTTCAAAAAAACCAATTGAAGTCAGAATGGGTAAAGGAAAGGGTTCACCAGAGTACTTCGCATGCAGAGTAAAACCAGGAAGAATATTATTTGAAGTTGATGGTGTTTCAGAACAAATTGCAAAAGAAGCTTTATACAAAGCATCAGCAAAATTACCTATTAAGACTAAAACGATAAAGAGATTTGCATAATGAAAAAACAAGAAATTAAAAAATTATCAAAGGATGAAATTGTGAAGAACATTGATAAGCTTAAAAAAGATCTTTTTAATTTCAGATTTCAAAAAATGAATTCACAAGTAACAAACCCAGCAAAAATTGGAGAAACTAGAAAAACAATAGCCAGATTAAAAACAATTTTAAAAGGAAAATTAAATGCCTAAAAAAATACTTACAGGTGTAGTTATAAGCGATAAACCAAATAAAACAGTTACTGTTATGGTAGAACGTAAATATTCTCACCCAGTTCTAAAAAAAGTAATCAGAGTTAGAAAAAACTATAACGCTCACGATGAAAATAATAAGTTCAAAACTGGTGATAAAGTTTCAATTATTGAGAGTAAACCCTTTTCTAAAAATAAAAAATTTCAAGTTATGGAGAGTACAAAGTAATGATTGGAGTTCAAACAGAATTACAAGTAGCTGACAATACAGGTGCAAAAAGAATTGAGTGCATTAAAGTTCTAGGTGGATCAAAAAGAAGATACGCTAGTATTGGTGACACAATTGTCATTGCAGTTAAAGAAGCGATACCAAAAGGAAAAGTTAAAAAAGGATCTGTACATAAAGCTGTTGTTGTAAGGGTTAAAAAGGGAATTCACAGAAATGATGGTTCTAAAGTAAGATTTGATAATAATGCTGCTGTGTTAGTTGATGACAAAGGTGAGCCAGTAGGAACAAGAATTTTTGGTCCAGTTACAAGAGAATTAAGAAGTAGAGGTCAAATGAAAATTATTTCATTAGCACCGGAGGTTTTATAATGATTAAAAAAGGTTTGAAAGTAAGAGTTTTAACTGGCAAAGATAAAAAAAAAGAGGGTGAAGTTATTGAAATAGATAGAGCCAATAATAGAGCCAAAGTTAAAGAAATTAATATGGTTAAAAAACATGTTAAAACAACAAAAGAGAAAAAAGGTGGAATTTTTCCAAAGGAAAGCTTTATTCATATTTCTAACTTAAAACTAATTGATGAAAAAGCTACGAAGAAAAAAGAGGCTAAAAAATAATGACACCAAGATTAAAAGAAATATTCACTAAAGAAATTCAGCCTGCATTAAAAGATCAGTTTGGTTTTAAAAATATTTATATGGCCCCAAGGATCGAGAAAGTTGTTTTAAATATGGGTCTTGGTTTAGATGCTACAGACTCTAAGATTTTAAAATCATGTGAAGAAGATATGGCTAAAATTACTGGACAAAAACCAATTACAACAAAATTTAAAAAATCAGTAGCTAATTTTAAAACCAGAAAAGGATCAAATGCTGGTCTAAAGGTAACTTTAAGGAAAAATAGAATGTATGAATTCTTAGATAGATTAGTAAATATAGCGTTACCTAGAATTAAAGATTTTAGAGGTTTGTCACCAAAAGGCTTTGATAAATTTGGAAATTATACATTTGGAATTAAAGAGCATATAATTTTTCCAGAAGTAAGCTTTGATAGAGCAGACAAAGTTAGAGGATTAGATATAGTAATAGTTATTAAAGCTATAAATAAAGAGCATAGTTTTGCATTACTAGAAAAAATGAATTTTCCATTTATTAAAAAAGGAGATAATTAAACATGGCAAAGTTAAGCGCTGTTAATAAAAATAATAAAAGAATTAAGCTTTCAGATAGGCTATATAAAAAAAGACAAGCATTAAAGAAGATTGTAATGGATAAAAAGATTCCATTAGAAGAGAGATTTAAAGCGCAACAAAAATTATCTAAACTTCCAAGAAACTCAGCCAAAACAAGAGTAATGAATAGATGTGAGATTACTGGAAGACCTCATGGTGTTTACAGAAAATTAAAGATTTCAAGAATTGCATTAAGACAATTAGGATTACAAGGAAAGATACCTGGCTTAGTTAAATCTAGCTGGTAGAAAGGAAAATTATGAGTTTAAGTGACCCAATAGGAGATATGATTGCAAGAGTGAAGAACGCTCAAGCTAGAAATCATAAAAAAGTAGAATTACCTTCATCTAATTTTAAAACAAAAATTGCAGATATTCTTAAAAATGAAGGTTTTATTAAAGATTTTAAAGTAAGTTCTGAAGAAAAGAAGCCAATGCTATCATTAGAACTTAAGTACCATTCAGGTAATCCAGTAATTAGTGCTTTTGAAAGAGTATCGAAGCCTGGTAGAAGAATTTTTTCATCTGCAGATAGCTTACCTAAAATAAATAATGGTTTAGGAATAGCTATTGTTTCAACTCCAAAAGGAGTAATGACTGATATAGATGCTAGAAAACAAAAAGTTGGTGGCGAAATAATTTGCAAGGTATTTTAATGTCTAAAATAGGTAAAATAAATATATCGATCCCAGAAAAAGTAAAAGTTGCTTTAGCTGGAAATATTATAAATATAGAAGGACCTCTTGGAAAAAAATCAATTAATGTTGATTTAGATATGTTTAATTTAGACATTATTGAAGGAAAAGAAATTTCTATTAAACCAAAAAAAGTAGATCAAAACTCAAAAAGACTTTGGGGTATGAATAGAAGTTTAATAAATAATGCTGTTATTGGATCTAGCACAGGATATGAAAAAACTTTAGAGCTAGTTGGTGTTGGTTATAGAGCAGCGTTAAAAGGAAATCAGTTAAATTTACAATTGGGTTATAGCCATGATATCAATTTTGATATACCAGAAGGCATTAAAATAGCCGTTGAAAAACAAACAACATTAAAAATCACAGGATCTGATAAGCAGCTAGTTGGTGAAGTAGCATCTAAAATTAAAACATTAAGAAAAATCGAACCTTACAAAGGGAAAGGTGTTCGAGAAAAAGGACAGTATGTTCTTAAAAAAGAGGGTAAGAAAAAATAATGAAATTAAACACTAGTATCAGAAAAAGATTTAGAGTTAGCAATAAAGTCAAAAAAGTTGCTTCAAAAGATAGATTTAGATTAAGTATTTCTAGATCATCAAAAAATATTTCAGCTCAAATAATTGATGATACAAAAAACGTAACCTTGTTATCAGCTTCATCAGTAGAAAAAGATCTTAGATCAGCAGACAAAGTTAATAAAACTGAACTATCTAAATTAGTTGCTCAAAAATTAGCAAAAAAAGCTCAAGATAAAAAAATTACAAAAATTTACTTTGATAGAGGTTCTTATAAATATCACGGTAGAATTAAAGTTTTTGCAGAAACTTTAAGAGAAAACGGGATGGAATTTTAATTATGGAAAATATAAAAGATAAAAAAACTGACGATATATTAGAGAAATTAGTTCACATAAATCGTATTACTAAAGTTGTTAAAGGTGGAAGAAGATTTGGATTTTCAGCGCTTGTAGTTGTTGGAAATCAAGCAGGTAAAATCGGTATAGCTCACGCAAAAGCAAAACAAGTACCTGATGCTATAAAAAAAGCAAATGAGATGGCTAGAAGAAAACTTACTCATATACCATTAAGAGAAGGCAGAACAATACATCATGATGTAAAAGCGAAAGATGGCTCGGGTAGAATAGTTCTAAGAGCAGCTTCTAAGGGAACAGGTATTATTGCAGGTGGTCCTGTTAGGGCAGTATGTGAAGTTTTAGGAGTAAAAGATATTGTAGCAAAATCTATGGGAACTTCTAATGCGCACAATGTTATTAGAGCTACAATGAAAGCATTAATGAAACAGAGTTCACCAAAACAAATATCGTCAATTAGAAATAAAAAAATTTCTGAAATAATTGAAAAAAGAGGATAATGATTACTTTAAATAATAGAGAAAAAATCAATAAATCTAAAATAAGAGTCGGAAGAGGAATTGGTTCAGGTAAAGGAAAAACATCAGGTAGAGGTGTTAAAGGTCAAAAATCTAGATCTGGTGTAGCTATAAAAAGTTTTGAAGGTGGTCAAATGCCATTGTACAGAAGACTTCCAAAAAGAGGTTTTAACCCAATATCAAAAGAGAGTGTTGCAATTTTAAATTTGGATAAAATTCAATCTTACATAGACAAAAAAAATATTAATCCAAATGAAGTATTAAACTCAGAATTATTAAAAAAACTTAAATTAATAAATAAAAACTCAAAAAAATTAAAAATTTTAGGTTCTGGGGAAGTAAAGGATAAAATTAATATTGAAGCTGACCTAGCCTCTAAATCAGCAATAGAAAAACTAGAAAAAATTGGTGGATCTATTCAATTAAAAAAATAGTTTGTTTATATGAGCGCATCATCATCAACAAATGATTTAAGAAATAGAATTATATTTACTATTTTAATTTTAGCCGTTTATAGATTTGGAACTTTTGTACCTTTACCAGGTATAGACCCAGAACAATTGAAAATAATGATGGAAGGCAATCAAAAGGGATTGTTAGGCATGTTTAATGTTTTTGCAGGAGGTGCAGTCAGTAGAATGGCAATATTTGCATTAGGTATAATGCCCTACATTTCTTCTGCAATTATAGTTCAATTGTTGACTGGGGTTTCTGACTATTTTAAAAATCTAAAAGCTCAAGGTGAGACGGGTAGAGCAAAAATTACCCAAATTACTAGATATGGAACAGTGTTACTTGCAACAGTTCAAGGATATGGTTTATCTGTTGGTTTAGAGTCATCGGCTGACCTAGTAATCAATCCAGGAGCTTTTTTTAAAATAACTACCGTTACAACCATTGTTGCAGGAACAATCTTTTTAATGTGGTTAGGAGAACAAATTACTCAAAGAGGTATAGGAAACGGAATATCTTTGATAATTTTTGCAGGTATTGTAGCTGAAATACCAAGAGCATTAGTCACAACTTTTGAATTAGGCAGAACAGGTGCTGTTTCTACTTTTATGATTTTGACATTATTTGTTTTGTTAATATTGGTAATTTTATTTGTTGTTTTTATGGAAAGAGCTTTAAGAAAAATTATTATTAATTATCCTAAAAGACAAATGGGTAATAAGATGTATGGCGGAGAGTCATCACATTTACCTTTAAAAATAAATCAGGCTGGAGTAATTCCTGCAATTTTTGCTTCTGCACTTCTATTACTACCAGTAACATTTTCAAATTTTTCATTTTCTAATAATGAAGCATTTTTAAACTTGAGCTCTTATTTTACTCAAGGACAACCTCTTTATATGTTGCTTTATGCATCAGGAATAATATTTTTCACTTTTTTTTATACTTCTATAACATTCAATCCAACCGAAACAGCTGAGAATCTTAGAAAGTATGGAGGTTTTGTTCCAGGTATTAGACCAGGTGAGAGTACAGCTTTATATATTCAAAATATTTCAACCAAGCTAACAACAATTGGTGCATTATATTTAACTTTAGTTTGTTTAATGCCTGAATTTTTAATTGCAAATTATCCAATACCTTTTTATTTAGGTGGTGCATCTATATTAATTGTTGTTGTTGTAGCTATCGATACTGTGACGCAAATACAAACAAGATTAATGAGCTCACAGTATGAACAACTGATTAAAAAAACAAAATTTGGTAAGTAAGTGAATATAATTTTATTTGGACCTCCAGGTGCTGGAAAAGGTACTCAGTCTAAATATTTAGTAAACAAATTAAAAGCTTTTCAAATTTCAACAGGTGATCTTTTAAGAGAAGAAATTAAAAAAAATTCAAATATTGGTAAAGCTATAACCAATGATATGAAGAATGGAAATTTTATAAGTGATGATATTGTTAATAAACTTATAGAAAATTTGATATCTGATCCTCAAAAAAAAAATAAATTAATTTTTGATGGATATCCTAGATCATTAAGTCAGGCTAAAAATTTAGAAGTGTTACTTAAAAATTCAAATCAAAGAATAGATTTAATTTTATTTCTAAACGTAGATAAAGAAACAATTCTAAAAAGGCTTGAGAAGAGAAAAATTATAGAAAATAGGTCTGATGATGATACTCATACGATAGTTTCAAGGTATGAGAAATACATGGAAACAACCCAACCAGTTCTAAATTTCTACTCTGAGAATCCAAACTTTAAAGAGATTGATGGAAGCTTAGAAATTGAAGAAATAACAAGGAAAATAGACGCTTTTATCAATGTATAAGACGTTGACTTTGATTATTCTTCTTATATAAAAGGCACAATTTATCACAAAAATTATGGCTCGTATCGCAGGTATAAACATTCCACAGAATAAACTTGTTCATATAGGTTTAACTTATATTTATGGAATTGGTGATAAATTCTCTCAGCAAATTTGTTCATCTTTAGAAATTCCAAGAGCTAAAAGAGTAAATGAATTAACAGACGAAGAGATTTTAAAAATTAGAGAATACATCGATCAAAACTTTAAAGTAGAGGGTGATTTAAGGAGAGATTATTCATTAAGTATTAAAAGATTAATAGATCTAGCTTGTTACAGAGGAACAAGACATAGAAAAAAATTACCTGTTAGAGGACAAAGAACTAGATGTAATGCAAGGACAAGAAAAGGAAAAGCAATCGCTATTGCTGGAAAAAAATTAACACCAACTAAAAAATAGTTATGGCTAAAACTGATAAGGTTGAGAATAAAGATCAGAAAGTAGAAAAGTCTACTAAGAAAAGTGTAAAAAGTTCTTATTCAAAAAAAAAGAAAGTTAAGAAAAATATTTTAAATGGAATTGCTTATGTGCAATCAACATTCAATAATACAATTATCTCTATTGCTGATACAAATGGAAATGTAATTTCATGGGCATCTGCTGGACAAAAAGGGTTTAAGGGTTCAAGAAAATCAACTCCTTACGCTGCACAGATAGCAGCTGATTCTGCAGCTTCGAAAGCTCTTGAATACGGAATGAAAACTTTATCCGTTGAAGTCAAAGGACCTGGATCAGGAAGAGAAACAGCTTTAAGGGCATTGCAAGCTAGAGGATTTAAGATTTTGTCAATAAAAGACACTACGCCTATGCCTCATAATGGAACTAGACCACCAAAGAAAAGGAGAGTTTAATGGAAGTCGAAAATGTTAATGTAAAGAATTGGAAGTCATTAATTAAGCCATCTAAATTAGATGTTCAAATAAGTGATGACTTAACTCATGCAAAAATTGTAGCTGAACCTCTAGAAAAAGGTTATGGGTTAACTTTAGGAAACTCTTTAAGAAGAATTTTATTATCATCAATAAGAGGTGCAGCTGTAACATCTATTCAAATTGATGGAGTTTTACATGAGTTCACTTCAATAAAAGGTGTTAGAGAAGACGTTACTGATATTGTTTTAAACGTAAAATCTTTAGCATTAAAAAGTAACTCTGAGGGTACAAAAAAATTAATTTTAGATGCAAAAGGACCTGGAGAAATTAAAGCTTCAGATATAGCTCCAGTTGCAGATGTTGAAATTTTAAATCCTGACTTAGTTATTTGTAATCTGGATGAAAATACTACTTTTCATATGGAGATGAATGTTAATACAGGTAAAGGTTATGTTCCTGCAGAGCTAAATAAACCTGAAGAGCCACCATTAGGTCTTATCGCTATTGACTCACTTTATAGTCCAGTTAGAAAAGTTTCATATTCAGTAAGTACTGCTAGAGAAGGTAAAGCATTAGATTATGATAAATTAATTATGGAAGTTGAAACAAATGGATCAATTTCTGCTGAAGATGCTGTAGCTTATTCAGCTAGAATTTTCCAAGATCAGCTAAAAATGTTTATAAACTTTGATGAGCCAGTTGAAACCCCTGTAAAAGAAGTTTCTACTGAACCTGAATTTAATAAAAACTTACTAAGAAAAGTAGATGAGTTAGAGTTATCAGTTAGATCAATGAACTGCTTGAAAAATGACAATATTATTTATATCGGTGACCTAGTTCAAAAATCTGAAGGTGAAATGTTGAGAACACCTAATTTTGGAAGAAAATCATTAAATGAAATTAAAGAAGTTTTAACAGGTATGTCTTTATATTTAGGAATGGAAATTCCTAACTGGCCACCAGACAATATTGCAGAAATGTCTAAGAAATTGGAGGAAGCAATTTAATGAGACATGGTTTGGCAAATAAGAAGTTAAACAGAACATCAGAGCACAGAAAAGCTTTACTTAAGAATATGCTTAATTCTTTGATTAAGTATGAGCAGATTAAAACTACTTTGCCAAAAGCTAAATTTTTAAAACCTCAAGCGGATAAAATAATAACATTAGGTAAAAAAGAAACTTTACAGACAACTAAAATGTTAGTTTCTAAACTACAAGATATTAAATCAGCTAATAAAGTTAAAAAAACACTTTCTAAAAGATATCAAGATAGAAAAGGTGGTTACACAAGAATAATAAAAGCTGGATTCAGATATGGAGATAATGCTCCAATGGCAATAATTGAATTTGTTGATAGAGATGTTGAAGCCAAGAGAGTTGATAAACCAAAAAAAGATACAACAAAAGAGTCTCCTAAAAAGGAAGAGATAAAACAAGCTACAGCTTAAATCTTTAATCATGAAGAAATCTTACATCGTTGATTCAACGTGTGATGATATGCGTTTGGACAGATGGTTAAGATTAAAAATTGGTAAAATTCCACAAGGACTTGTTGAAAAATATTTAAGAACAGGAAAAATAAAGCTTAATAGAAAGAAAGTTAAAAGTTCATTTAAAGTAAAAACGAAAGATGAAATAAATATATTTAATATTGAATTTAAAGAAACAATTCAGCAAAAAAAAATTAAGTTTTTACCATCAAAAGAAATTGTAAAATCAAATGAAGATCAAATTATTGACAATAATGATAATTTTGTTGTTATAAACAAAGCATCAGGCATATCAGTGCAAGGTGGAACTAAATCAAAAAAAAATTTAGTTGATATTTTTGCTAAAAGCGAAATTTTTGAGGGAACAAAGCCATATTCTGTTCATAGATTGGATAAAGATACTTCAGGAGTTTTTATTATAGCCAAAAGCAGAGAGAGCGCTCAATTGCTTACTTCTTTATTTAGACTAAGAAAAGTACACAAAACATATTTAGCTATCTGCCAAGGCGAAATTAATAAAAAATCTGGCGTATGGGACGATGATTTAATTAGATACGACGGTGATAAAAAAATAATTGAAAAAGCAAAAACAATTTTTACAGTTATTGATAAAAATTCTGAAGCAAGTTTATTAGAATTAAAACCTATTACTGGACGAAAGCATCAGTTAAGAAAACAATTATATGCAATTGGAAATCCTATATTTGGAGATACAAAATATAAATTATCAAATTCTAATAAAGGAGTTAATAAAAATTTAATGTTACATTCATATCAAATAAAATTTAAAATTAATGACATAAAACATACTTATTCAGCATTGTTGCCTGATTATTTTAAAAAACTTTTAAAATCTAAAAGACTTAGATTTTCAAATTTGAAATAAAATTTTTAATTAATATATCACTTAGATTTGAGTAATCCTGATCTAAAATATTTTTTAAATTAGTTACTCCTTTGTCTGAAATACCACATGGTATAATTTTTTTGTAATTTTCTAAATCATTATTTATATTTATTGCAAAACCATGATAGGCAATCCATTTGCTAACTCTGATACCTATTGCAGCAATTTTTTTAACTTCATCATTATATTTATGCCATATGCCTATATTATCCTTATCTGGAAAAGTTTCTATTTTATAAAATTTTAAAGTTTGAATTATTGTTTTTTCGATAATTGTTATAAATTTTCTTATATCTTTTTTTTTCCTCAAATCTAAAACAAAATAACAAATTAATTGACCTGGTCCATGGTAAGTAATTTTGCCACCTCTATTTGTTTCTAATATTTTAATCGATTTATCAATAATCTCATTCTCTCTATAAGAGGTTCCTGCTGTAAAAACTTCATTATGCTCTAAAGTCCAAATTAATTCTTGCTTATTATTTTCATATAAATCCTTTAATCTTGACTCTAGAATATTAATAGCATCAAAATAATTTACTGGTTTTATTGACTTTTTGATCTCTATGTTCATTTATAATTTGTATTATCTTTATTATGTATTAATAGTGCAAATCTAAATTATAGGTAGATTTATGTCTTTAACTAAAAAAACTAAAGATAAAAAAGTAAATTTTGAATTTAATAAAGAATATATAAGAGTTGTTACTAGCAAAATAGCTAACAATGACGCTCAATTTATTACCAATTCATTTAACGAAATGCACCCTGCTGATGCTGCAGATATTATTGAACACCTTAGCGAAGGGGACAGAGAAAGTTTAATTAAACTAAATAATTTCAATATTGACCCGGAGGTTTTTGTTGAACTAAATGAGTCTATTCAATCAGAAATTATTACCTATTTATCTTCAGAGTCCATAGTAAGTATTCTAAAAGGTTTAGAGTCAGACGATGCAATATCTATATTAGAAAATGTTCCTGAAGAAGACAAAAATGCAATTCTAAGTTCTTTACCCCCAAAAGATAGATTTGCTTTATTAGAAAGCTTAAGCTATCCTGAGGATACAGCTGCCAGGCTTATGCAGCGTGAATTTACGGCTATACCAAGTAATTGGTCTGTAGGTCAAACAATTGACTATTTAAGAGAAAACAAAGATTTACCAGAAGAGTTTTTAGAAATTTTTATTGTAAATGAAGATTTTAAACCAATTGGTACTGTTCCTTCATCTAGAGTTTTAACAACACCACGTGATACTAAAATGGCAACAATTATGTCAGAATCTCAATTATTAATTCCTGTCGAAATGGATAAAGAGGAAGTTGCTAACTTATTTGAAAATTATAATTTGAATTCAGCCGCTGTTGTAGACAAAAACAATAAATTAGTTGGCATGATCATGAACGATGACGTTTTGACAGTCTTGAAAGAAGAAGCTGAGGAAGATGCTTTAAGATTAGCTGGGGTAGGAGATGAAGAAATTACTGATGGAGTTGTAAAAAAAACAAAGAGAAGATTTAATTGGCTTTTACTTAATTTATTTACTGCTTTTCTAGCTACTTGGTGTATTAGTTTATTTGGAGCAACAATTGAACAAATGGTTGTATTAGCTTTCTTAATGCCTATTGTTGCGTCAATGGGTGGAAATGCTGGAATGCAAACTTTGGCAGTAACAGTTAGAACAATTGCAACAAACGACTTAACACAAAATAATTTCTCTTCGAATGTTTTTAAAGAATTTTCTATTGGTATTTTAAATGGATTTATTTTTGCAGCTATAAGTGCTTTAATTGTTCAGATATGGTTTCAAGATAGTATCCTTTCAATTATTATAGCTATATCAATGGTTCTAACAATGATCATTGCTGGATTGTTCGGTATATTGGTCCCTTTTACTTTAAAAAAAATGAATATTGATCCAGCGATTGCTTCAAGTGTTTTTGTAACAACAATAACGGATGTTATTGGTTTTGTTTCTTTCTTAGGAGTCGGTGCTTACTTTTTATAAAATTAGAGATTATCTATTAATCTTACATTATTTATATAGTAAGCAATAAACAATTTTGAGTTATTTATTGTTTTTGAAAGTTCTAAGTTTTTTTCATTTCTTAACTCCAGGTAATCAATTTTAATTTTATAATTATTGTTCAATTGTTTTTTTTGAAGTTTTAAAAAATTTGAAATATTTTTATTGTTTTTAATATTTTTTTTAATATTTACTAATTTTTTATATATATTTGCTGCTTTAACTAAACTTGACTTATTTAAAAGAAAGTTTCTTGATGAAAGAGCTACTTTATTCTTATCACGAATTGTTTTACAAGAAATAACCTTAGTTTTATATTTTCTTTCTAATAGTTTTTTAACCAAATATAGTTGTTGAAAATCTTTTTCTCCCATAAATATCCTCTTAGGATTTACAATTTTTGTTAATTTACTCATTACATCTAAAACACCTTCAAAATGACCTTTTCTAAATTTAGCGCATAAAATTTTATCTTTTTTAAGTAATGTAATTTTCGATTTTTTTTTATTTTTGTATATGTCGTTAAATTTAGGAAGATAAACAAAATCAACTTTTTTTGATTTTTTTAAAATATTTAAATCTTTTTGTATATTTTTTGGATAGGTCATAAAATCTTTTTTATTATTAAATTGTTTTGGATTAACAAAAATACTTACAATTGTTTTTTTACAAAGTTTATTTGATTTGTTTATAAGTGATATATGACCTTTGTGAATTCCGCCCATAGTAGGAACAAAACCGATGTCATTAAATGGCCTTAATGATTCAAATAATGAGTTATTGTTTAATAAAATTTTCATTTGTATTAAAATATTTAATAAGTAAAACATTTAAATGATTAAACAAGCAATTATTCCTTTGGCTGGTTTAGGTACTCGGTTACTCCCTCTAACTAGCGTATTTGCTAAAGAGCTTCTACCTATAAATGGTAAGCCTGGAATTGAGTATATTCTTGACGAATGTATTGATGCCGGAATTAAAGAAATAGTTTTTATAATATCTACCAAGAAACAAATGATTAAAAAATACTTTTACAGTGATAATTTTTATCAAAATATTATTAAAAAAAAGAAAGATCAAAGAATAGCTGATGAGTATAAAAAAATACTAAAATATAAAAAAAAAATAAAATTTGTATATCAAAATATTCCTAAAGGTACTGGTGACGCAGTTCTTAAAACACAAAAATATATTAAAAATAAATATTTTTTAATGTTATTACCTGATGATTTAATAATTAAAAAAAATTGCTCAAAAGCAATGATTAAGGTTCATAAGAAATATAGTGCTTCAGTTATGGCATCCATGAAAGTAAATAAAAAAACAGTTTCAAGATGGGGAATTTATAAATTAAATAAAAAATTAAATAAAAGAGATTATCTAATTAATGGTGTTGTAGAAAAACCATCTATTAAAAACGCACCATCAAATAATGCAGTTATAGGCAGATATATACTACCCCGTAAAATTTTTAAGAAACTAAAATCATTAAAACCAAGTAAGGGAAGCGAAATTCATATAACTGATGCAATCCAACAATTAATAAATGATAAAGAGAAATTTGTAGCTCATAATTTTGAGGGAAAATATCTTGATTGTGGAACAATGAACGGTTACATCAATTCTTCTAAAGTGATAGGAAAATTATGAAGTTATGCATGATTGGCACAGGCTATGTTGGTTTAGTTAGTGGCGTTTGTTTCGCTGACTTAGGTAATGATGTTATATGTGTAGACAAAGATGAGAATAAAATTAATAATTTAAAAAAAGGTATTATCCCAATTTATGAACCAGGTTTAGAAGAATTAGTTTTAAAAAATTATAAAAACAAAAGACTCAATTTTTCAACAAACTTAAAAGAAGCAGTTAAAAAGTCAGATATTGTTTTTATATGCGTTGGAACCCCAACAAAAAAAAATAGTAATAATGCTGATCTAAGCCAAGTTTATTCAGTAGCAAAAGAAATATCAAAATCTATAAATAAATTTAAAATTATAATAAACAAATCCACAGTTCCCGTAACAACAGGAGATGAGGTGGAGAAGATTATCTCTAAAAAAGTAAGAAAAGGGTATTTCTCAGTAGTTTCAAATCCAGAATTTTTAAGAGAAGGAGAGGCAATTAGAGATTTTATTTATCCTGATAGAGTTGTTATCGGAAGTAATGATAAAAAATCTGAAAAGATATTAAAAAATTTATATTCGCCGCTAATTTCTAAAGGTGCAAAGTTTGTATCTACTAATAGACGAGCTGCAGAATTAATAAAATACGCTTCAAATGCTTTCTTAGCAACAAAAATTACATTTATTAATGAAATTGCAAATTTATGTGAAAAAACTGGCATTGATGTTGAGGATATTTCCATAGGTATTGGTCTTGATAAAAGAATTGGAAGTAGATTTTTAAGAGCAGGACCTGCTTATGGAGGATCATGTTTTCCAAAAGATACTAAAGCAATTGTTTCTACAGCAGAAAAATTTAAAACTAATTTATCTGTTATAAAAAGTGTAATTAAATCAAATGAAATCAGATCTGACTTATTACAAAAAAGAGTTAATTTAATATTGAAAAATAAAATTAAAAACAAAAAAATATCTTTTTTGGGAGTAACATTCAAAGCTAATACTGATGATATGAGAGACTCTTCTAGTTTGAAATTAATTCCTTATTTATCTAAGAGAGGTGCAAAAATTAAATATTTTGACCCAACTGGTTCTAAAAAAGAATTTAATAAATTAAATAATGTTAAATTTTCAAAATCAATACAAGATTCTGTTGAAGGGTCAGATTTAATTATTATTCATACAGAATGGAACGATTTTAAATCAATTAATTTTAAAAAATATTCTAAAAATAAAAATCTTATTATTTATGATATGAGAAATATTTTTTCTCCTAATAAAATTAAAAAAATGGGATATAAATATTTTGGAATTGGAAGATAAAATTAATTTAATTCAAAAATAGCATCTACTTCAACAGATACTCCAAGAGGTAAACTATTTGTACTTACTGCAGCTCTGGTGTGCATTCCAACATCACCAAATATGCTAGCAATTAAATCGGAAGCACCGTTAATTACTTTTGGTTGTTCAGTAAAATCTTCTGTTGAATTAACAAAACCTGTTAATTTTATACATGATTTAATTTTAGACAGATCACCATTGCATGCTACTTTTGCCTGAGCAACAATACTTAATCCACATCTTTTGGCAGCATCATATCCTTGTTCTGTCGATAAATCTTTTCCAATTTTACCTTTAATTAATTCACCATTTTCTGCCATCGAGATTTGACCAGATATAAATAAAAGATTTCCTGTAATTTTTGTAGCAACATAAGAACCAACTGGTGGTTTAGCTTCAGGAAGTTTGATTTTAAGCTCATCTATTTTTTTTTGAAAACTCATAAATTAACTTTATTTTTTTACTTTATTTTTAACATTATCAATAAGTTTTTTTGCACCTTCAGTTACTTGCTCTGTTTTTTTTGCAGAACCATCTTTTATCTTTTTATTTGTTTTGTTTGCAGCATTTTTAATATTTTTAGCAGTACAGATAATATATTCTTTTGACAGCTTTTTCATTCCTGAGCAATCATTTATTTCAGCTGATACCAACATGGTGTTTAATAAATAAATTACTATGATAATTAATATTTTTTTCATTTTTTTTTCTTTCCCTTAGACTTTTTATTCTTATCGTATTCTCTTCTTTTCTCAATTAGGATTAATGCTTCTTCCATTGTAAGCTCTACTGGGTCTTTTTCTTCGGGTATTGTGGCGTTTAATGATTTATATTTTATGTATGGACCATATTGGCCTTTCATGATTCGGACTGGCTTTTTATCTTCAGGATGTTCTCCTAAGTCTTTTATGATTGAAGATGACATTCTTCCAGGTTTCGCTTCTGCAATGAGTGTAATAGCTCTATTTAGCCCAATTGAAAAAATTTCATCAACATTCTCTATTCTAGCTGATTTATTTTCACATTTTAAATACGGTCCAAACCTACCTGTATTTAAGGTGATTTCTTTTTGATTTTCAGGATTAATACCCAATGATTTAGGAAGTGAGCATAAAAATTTTGCTTTATCTAAATCAATACTTTCTAATTCAATTCCTTTTGGTATAGATACATTTTTTAATAGTTCATTTACCTCAGGTTTCTTTTTCTTGTTTTTTTTTCTTTTTTTAGGTTTTTCTTCTTCAATATTCTCCTCAAGAACTTTCTCATACTGTAGATAAGGACCAAATCTTCCATTTTTTAGAAAAATATCATTTCCATTTTCGTGTTTTCCAAGAAATTTTGGTTCCGCTAGTTGTGACTGAGCAGCCGCTTTAGTTTTTGATAATGGTCTTGTAAATTTACATTCTGGATAGTTTGAGCATCCAATAAATGCACCTCCTCTAAAACTATTTTTTAAACTTAGTGAACCAGTATCACACAATTGACATTTTCTAACTATCTTTCCTTCTTTATCAGTGTCAAATATTAATGCTCCCAAACTCTCATTTAAAAGATCCAAAACTTCTCTAGTTCTTTTTTCTTTTACCTCTGAAACATTGCTATTAAAGTCTTTCCAAAACATCTCTAGAACTTTTAACCAACTTTCTTTTCCAGAAGTTATTTCATCTAACTGATCTTCCAGTCCAGCTGTAAAGTTATAATCTACATACTTTGAAAATAATTTTTCTAAGAATGCAGAAATTAATTTACCCCTGTCAGTTGGGAAAAATCTTTTATTAACTATTTCTGCATAACCTCTATTTGCTATTGTTGAAATTATGCTTGCATAAGTTGAAGGTCTACCAATTCCTAACTCCTCTAATTTTTTAACCAAACTTGCCTCAGAGTAACGTGGGGGAGGCTGGGTAAAATGTTGTTCATCAATAAGAGCTTCTATATTAATTGGTCCTTTTGACATCTCAGGTAAAATTTGCTCATCATCATCTTTGCTTTGATTCGAATAAACTTTTAAAAATCCATCAAATTTCAAAACTGATCCGCTTGATTTACATATAGTTTTACCATCTTCAGACTCGATCGTTATAGTATTTCTATCAAATTTTGCTGTTTCCATTTGAGACGATAGAGCTCTAGACCAAATTAAAGAATACAATTTTTGCTGGTCAGAGCTTAAATACTTTTTAACAGAATCTGGATTTCTATTAATATCAGTTGGTCTTATTGCTTCATGAGCTTCCTGAGCATTTTTTGCTCTTTTTCCTGAGTAATTATTTGGATTTTCTGGCAAGTATTCATTTCCATATTCTTTTTTAATAAAATTTCTAAAATCAGATACAGCATCAGCTGATAAATTAGTTCCATCCGTTCTCATATAAGTAATTAATCCAACTGTATCTCCCTCAATTTCTATTCCTTGATAAAGTTTTTGGGCTATTTGCATTGTTCTTGATGCACCAAAACCCAGTCTACTAGAAGCAACTTGCTGAAGTGTTGAAGTAGTAAAGGGTCCTGAGGGATTTCTACTAACAACTTTTGAGGAAATATCAGTTATGTTAAATTTTTTATTCTTAATATTGGAAATTGCCTTTTCAATTTCCTCTTTATTTTTAAAAGAGAATTTTTCAATTTTTTCTCCATCAAGTTGAGAAATACTTGCTGTAATTTTACTTTTGTTTTTATCCTGAAAATTGACACTTAAAGTCCAAAATTCTTTTGGTTTGAATAATTCAATTTCATGCTCTCTTTCAGTGATCAATTTCAGTGCTACAGATTGAACTCTACCGGCTGATTTTGATCCAGGTAATTTAGTCCATAGTATTGGTGATATATTAAATCCCACCAAATAATCTAGTGCTCTTCTAGCCATGTATGCATCGACTAATAAGGGCTCTATCTGTCTTGGATTTTCAATACCATGTGTGACAGCTTTTTTTGTTATTTCATTAAATACCACACGTTCAATTTCTTTATCCTTTAAAAGTTTTTTTTCACTTAAATATTCTTTTACATGCCATGCTATTGCTTCACCTTCACGATCTGGGTCAGTAGCAAGAATTATTTTTGAAGAATCTTTCGCAGCATCAGTAATTTCTTTTAAATATTTTTTTGAAAAACTATCAACTTCCCATTCCATTTTAAAATTTTGATCAGGATCAACAGATCCATTTTTTGAAGGAAGATCTCTAATATGACCATAGCTAGCTAAAACGGTATAGTTATCACCTAAATATTTATTAATTGTTTTTGCTTTAGCAGGGCTTTCAACTATGACTAGATTCATAAAATAACAAACTACTCAAAAGAGTTTGATAGTCAAATTAATAAATTTTTGTCTTAGTTTCTTCTTTATTTTTCAAGCGTTTAATATTTTCTCTGTGGGTAAAAAATATTAAAATAAACATTATTATGTAAAAAAATATATTTTCTAAACCCTCTAAAATTAAAATATAAACTGGTATAGAAAGTGATCCTATTAAGGAAGCTAAAGATGAGTATTTAGAAATAAAAAAAATTATTAACCAACAAATACCAAATGCTAAACCATAAATAATATTTAAAGAAAAAAGTATTCCAATATATGTAGCCACACCTTTGCCGCCTTTAAATTTTAACCATACTGGAAACACATGACCTATAAAAGCAAATAAAGCTGATATATATACTGCATCAGGGAAATTAATTTTTACGTATAGAACAGGTATTACTGCTTTTAATACATCAAGTATTAGTGTCGAATAACCAATTAGTTTATTACCGGTTCTTAGAGCATTTGTTGCGCCAATATTACCAGAACCGATTTTTCTAATATCTTTTTTTAAAAATATTTTAGTTAAAATTAATCCAAAAGGAATTGATCCCATTAGGTATGAGATTATACCTATTATAAAAAGTTCCATTTTTATATTTTAAATAATTCTATACCTTTTACAAATGTATTGGTTACTTTTCCTTGAAGTTTCTTATCTTCAATTGAAGTATTTTTTGATTTAGAGATTAAATTTTCTTTTTTTACAATCCATGGTTTATTGATATCCACTATGCAAAAATCTGCATCATTTCCAATAGACAAGTTTCCTTTATTTATATTTAATATTTTTGCTGGGTTAGATGTTAATGCTTGAATGATAGTTTCAAGTTTTACAGATCCGTTATGAAATAATTCTAAACTTAAAGACAATAATGTTTCAATACCAGATGCACCTGTTGCAGCTTGAGCAAAAGTTAATCTTTTAGATTCTTCATCTTCAGGTTTATGGTCAGAAACAATTACATCAATAGTCTTATCTTTTAATCCTTGAACTAAAGTTTCTCGATCTTCTTCTCTTCTTAGTGGAGGTGACAATTTTAAAAATGTTCTAAAATCTCCAATATCATTTTCATTTAATGAGAGATTATTGATTGATACACCGCAAGTAAATTTAACATTTTGTTTACGTTCCTTAATTATATCCACAGATTTTCCTGCTGATAGTTGAGATATATGATATCGACATTTAGTTTTTTCTAGGAGAGTAAGATCTCTTTCAATTATAATTCTTTCAGCAATATCTGGTATGCTTGATAAGCCTAATTTTGTTGCAATAATGCCAGAATTAATCATTCCATTATGAGCTAAGTTAAAATCTTCAGCATGTTGCATTATAAGACATCCCAAATCTTTAGCTGAATTCATAATTCTAGACATGAGTCTAGTATTTTGAATTGTTTTTACTCCGTCAGTAAAAGCAATAATTCCTTTTTTAGCTAATAACCCAAATTCAGTCATATTGGTGCCATCAGTGTTTTGAGTTAATGAAGCGCAAGGAAAGATATTTATTTTAGATTTATCACGTCCTCTTCTTTTTAAAAAATCTACAATTGATACATTATCTATAATTGGATCTGTATTAGGCATGGTTACGACGGAAGTTACTCCACCAGACAATGCTGCGTTGCTTAAAGTCCTAAAATTTTCCTTATATTCATATCCTGGCTCGCCTACAAAAACTCTCATATCCACTATACCAGGAAATATATATTTACCCTTTAAGTCAGTAGGTTTTTCTCTAGTTGGTAAATTGTTTGTATTTACCTTTTTTCCGATTGCTTCTATCTTTCCGTCTTCTCCAATTATTAATCCACCATTTTCGTTTATGGAATTATGAGGATCTATAATGTTTGCATTTATAAAGTATTGTTTTTTCATTTATTCACAAAAAATTTTTAAACATGCCATTCTTACAGCAACACCTAACTCAACTTGCTCTTTAATTACACTCTTGTTTATGTCATCAGCTAATCTTGTATCAATTTCAATTCCTCTATTCATTGGACCAGGATGCATAATTAAAGCATCTGACTTTGCATGATCAAGTTTGTCAGGAGTTAATCCATAATATTCATAGTATTCTCTATTAGATGAAAGATATGAACTGGTCATTCTTTCATTTTGTAATCTAAGCATCATTACAATATCACAATCTTTGAGACCCTTTTTCATATCAGTAAAAGTGTTTACACCAAACTTTTCAATTTCTTTTGGCATAAGATTTGATGGTGCAACTATATTAACTTCTGCTCCTAACATTGTAAGAAGATAAATATTTGATCTAGCCACTCTCGAATGAAGTATGTCTCCACATATAGCTATTTTTAATCCCTGAATTTTTTTTTTGCGATTTCTAATTGTTAATGCGTCTAATAATGCTTGAGTAGGATGCTCACGTCTGCCATCACCAGCATTTAAAACTACACAATTAACTTTTTGAGATAACAGATTACAAGCACCAGAATCTTGATGTCTGATCACAATTATATCAGGATGCATTGCATTTAAGGTCATGGCTGTATCAATCAAAGTTTCACCTTTTTTAATGGCTGAGTTACTCATATTCATTGACATGACGTCTGCACCAAGTCTTTTTCCAGCAAGTTCAAATGAACTTTGAGTTCTAGTTGATGGCTCAAAGAATAAGTTTATTTGTGTTTTGCCTCTTAACACATCAATTTTTTTATTTTTACTCTGGTTTAATTTTATGAAAGCTTCCGACTCATCCAGGATATAATTAATATCATTAACTGACAAATCTTGGATACCTAACAAATGTTTTTGTGAGATCTTAATAGCTTTATTGGTTTTAATTGCCATTAAAATTAACTCTATAGCTATAAAGCCCCTAGATGGCAAGGATTAATTATTTAAATAATCTATAGCTCCTTGAAGAATAAATGCAGCTGCATTTTGATCTATGTTTTTTTCACGCTTAGAAACATTAACATCAAGCTGACTGGATAGATTAAATGCACCAACTGTTGAAAGTCTTTCATCCCATAGGCAAACATCAACATCAACATTTTGGTCTATATTTTTAGATACATCACTTACAGATTGAGCAGAAGGACCTAATGAACCATCCATGTTAATTGGATATCCAATGATAATTCCTTTAATACTGTTTTCCTCTATTATTTTTTTTAATTCGTTGATTAGATCATCATTATTGGTTTTATTGATTGTTTTAAATGGTGTGGCTATTGACTGTTTTTCATCACAAATTGATACACCGATTCTTTTTGAACCAAGATCTAAACCAATCAATCTAGAGGTTTCAGACTGTTTTTTTTTGAATTCTTCAATAGTGATCATATTGTATATTTTAAACTTAAGTGATAGTTTGCGACATATTTAAATACCATATGAGCATCGATCTTAAAACAATAAAGCATATATCTAAACTATCAAGAATTTCTGTAGATGAGAAAAAAGCAGAGAAACTTGCAGTAGATTTAAATTCAATTTTTGATTTTATTGAAAAACTTAACGAATTAAAAACTGACAATGTTGAACCATTAACTTCTGTTGCTGAAACAACTCTAAAACTAAGATCAGATGAAGTAAAAAGTAAAAACTTAAGAGATCAAGTAATAAAAAATTCTCCTAAGGAAAATGAAGATTATTTTGTAGTACCAAAGGTAATTGAATAATGTCAGATATAACTAAGCAATCATTATCCGAGTTAGTAGAAAATATAAAAAGTAAAAAACTTTCCTCAAGTGAAGTTACTAAAGCATTTGTTGAAAGATCTGAAAATTCAAAAGAATTAAATGCATATATAACTGAAGATTATGCAAATGCTTTAAATAAAGCAAAAAAGTTTGATGAAAAACCTAATCTTGATCTGAAATTGCCTGGTATTCCAATGGCTGTAAAAGATTTATTTTGTACAAGAGATTTAAGAACTACGGCAGGTAGTAAGATTTTAAATAACTTTGTTCCAACTTATGAATCAACAGTTACACAAAACATTTGGAATGAAGGAGCTATATTAATGGGGAAATTAAATTGTGATGAATTTGCAATGGGTTCATCTAATGAAACTAGTTTTTTTGGTAATGTACAAAACCCAATTGATAACAATTTAGTCCCTGGAGGTTCTTCAGGTGGATCGTCTTCTGCCGTAGCAGCTCAATTAACACCAATAACTATTGGAACAGATACAGGTGGATCTATAAGACAGCCTGCTTCATTTACAGGAACTGTTGGATTAAAACCCACTTATGGTAGTTGCTCTCGATATGGAATTGTAGCATTTGCATCATCTCTAGATCAAGCTGGTCCAATGGCGCAAAATGTTAAAGATTGTGCATTGTTGCAGGAAGTTATTAGCACCTATGATGAAAAAGATTCTACATCAATAGACTTTAAAAGAAACGAGTACAGCAAAGAATTAACAAAAGATATTAAAGGTAAAAAAATAGGAATACCCAAAGAATATAGAGTAGATGGCATGCCTAAAGAAATAGAAGACCTATGGAAAAAAGGTATTGAATATGCAAAAGATTGTGGTGCTGAGATTATTGATATATCTCTACCTCATACTAATTATGCACTACCAACTTATTACATAGTAGCACCAGCAGAGGCCTCATCTAATTTGGCTAGATACGATGGTGTTAAATATGGTTTTAGAGCTGAAGGAGAAAATCTTATTGATATGTATGAAAAAACTAGATCTCAAGGATTTGGTGCTGAAGTTCAAAGAAGAATAATGATTGGAACTTATGTTTTATCTTCAGGATATTATGATGCTTATTATCTCAAAGCTCAAAAGGTAAGAAAACTTATTAAAAATGATTTTGATGATGCTTATAAAAAAGTTGATGCAATTCTAACCCCATCTACTCCAAGTTCTGCGTTTAAAATTGGCGAAAAAACAAATGATCCGGTTTCAATGTATTTAAATGATATTTTTACTGTTCCTGTAAATTTAGCAGGTTTACCTGGAATTTCTATACCTGCAGGCCATGATGCTAAAGGATATCCGTTAGGATTACAAATAATTGGTAAAGCTTTTGATGAACAAAATATTTTAAACATTGCATATGCTATGGAAGAAAAAATTAATTTTAAGAACAATATTACTGATTGGTGGATTAAGTGACCAAGGACAAATCTGAATATCTTATTAATAGACATGATAATCAATATGAAGTTGTCATTGGTTTAGAAGTTCATGCACAAGTTACATCGGAATCAAAATTATTCTCAACATCAGCGACTAAATTTGGAGCTGAGCCTAATACCCAAGTAAGTTTAGTTGATGCAGCATTTCCAGGAATGTTGCCGGTAATAAACGAGTATTGCGTAAAACAAGCTATCAAAACAGGAATTGGTTTAAAAGCTAAAATCAATAGGAGATCTGTCTTTGATAGAAAAAATTATTTTTATGCTGACTTACCTCAAGGATATCAAATCTCACAATTCAAAGATCCAATTGTAGGTGAGGGCAAGGTAATACTTGATATGCCAGATGGTCAAAAAGAGGTAGGTATAGAAAGATTACACTTGGAGCAAGATGCGGGTAAAAGCATTCATGATTTAGATCCTAAAAATACTTTTGTTGATTTAAATAGATCAGGTGTGGCTTTAATGGAAATTGTAAGTAAACCCGACCTAAGGTCTCCAGATGAAGTAAATGCATATATTAAAAAATTAAGATCTATAATGAGATATTTAGGCACCTGTGATGGAAACATGCAGGAAGGATCTTTGAGAGCAGATGTAAATGTATCTGTTAGAAAAAAAGGCTCAAAAGACTTTGGAACTCGATGTGAGATCAAAAATGTTAACTCAATAAAGTTCATGCAGATGGCAATTGAATACGAGGCTAATAGACAAGTTGATTTAATTGAGGATGGTCAAACGATTGATCAAGAAACAAGACTTTTTGATACTAAAAAGAATGAAACTAGATCAATGAGATCAAAAGAGGATGCTCATGATTATAGATATTTTCCAGATCCAGACTTATTGCCATTAGAAGTTTCAGATGATTTTATTGAAAACTTAAAATCAGAAATTCCAGAGCTACCAGATGAAAAGAAAAAAAGATTTATAGAAAAATTCAAATTATCACCTTACGAAGCAAACATTTTAGTTTCTGATATTGAAACATCAAATTACTTTGAAAATGTAATTAAGAAATCTGATGTAAAACTTGCAACAAATTGGATAATTGGTGAATTATTTGCAGCCTTAAATGAAAAAAATTTAGAAATAACTGAAAGCCCTATAAGTGCAGGCAATTTATCAAAATTAATCAATTTAATTAAAGATGGAACTATTTCTGGAAAAATTGCAAAAACAGTTTTCGAACAAATGATGGAAGGAGACAAAGATCCTCAGAAAATTGTTGAAGAAAAAGGTTTAAAACAAGAGAGTGATCCTAAAGCACTTGAGGCACTGATAGATAAGGTTATTGATGATAACAGAGACAAAGCTACTGAATATAAATCAGGTAAAGTTAAATTATTTGGTTTCTTTGTAGGTCAAGTAATGAAAGTTTCTGGTGGAAAAGCAAATCCTCAATTAGTCAATGAGATTTTAAAGAAAAAACTTTAGTATTTATGGGCTCAGACCTAAATATAACTAAAGAACTTCAAGACTATATTTTAAGTCATGGATTTAATTTACATCCAGTACAAAAAGAAATAATTGATTACAACACTTCTCTTGGTGATATCAAAAGAATGCAAATATCAATTTCACAAAGTCAATTTCTGCATTTAATTATAAAAATTTCAAATATCCAAAAAGTTTTAGAGATAGGTACGTTTACAGGATTAAGTACGTTATCTATGGCTTTGGCATTATCAGATAATGGCAAAATAATTGCTTTAGATAAAAATGAAGAAACTAATAAAGTTGCAGTAGATTTTTTTAAAAAAGCTAATCAAGAACATAAAATAAAAACATTAATTAAACCTGCTTTAGAAAGTTTAGATGAAATTAAAAATGAAAAGTTTGATTTAGTTTTTATTGATGCTGATAAAATGAATTATATTGAATACTATGAACGTTCTTTACAATTATTGAACAAAAATGGTCTAATAATCATTGATAATGTTTTATGGTATGGAGAAGTTGTTAATGAAAACAATACTGATAAATATACTAAAAATATTAAAGAATTTAATGTTCATATTTCAAAGGATAAAAGGGTTGAAAAATTAATAATTCCTCTTGGAGATGGAATGACTGTTTGTAGAAAATTATAATGTTTGAAGTATTTGGTTTTTATAAATTTGTTAAAATTACTTATCTAAAGAAAAATCAAAAAATTTTATTAGAAATTTTAAAAAAGAAAAACATTAGAGGCACTATAATTATCTCTAAAGAAGGGGTAAATGGAACTATTTCTGGTAAATCTGCAGACATTAAATTCACTATTAACAATTTAAAAAGAACTCTTAAATTCAAAGAATTTAACAGTAGTAATATCTCTAAAAGCCTATTTCAACCATTTCACAAACCAAAAGTAAAAATTAAAAATGAAGTTGTTCCTATGAATTTAACTTTAAATAAAAGAATAAAGAAAAAAGATAGCCATGTAGATCCAATCAAATGGAATAAGCTGATTAAAAAAAAGGATACTGTTCTTATAGATGCGAGAAAACCATTTGAATACGATGTTGGAACATTTAAGGGAGCAATCAATCCTGATGTTGATAACTTTAGAGATTTTCCAAAATATCTAAAAAAATTAAAAAAAAATCAACCTATAGCTATGTTTTGTACTGGTGGAATTCGTTGTGAAAAGGCATCCGTATATCTTGAGAAAAAAGGATTTAATAACATATACCAGTTAAATGGTGGAATTTTAAATTATCTCAAAAAAACTAATACGAAAAAAAGTTTATGGAAAGGTGAATGCTTTGTTTTTGATAACAGGATTAGTTTAAAACATGGTCTAAAAGTTGGTTCTTACTCAATGTGCAGTGGTTGTAGGAAACCTATATCTCCTAAGGATAAAAAATCAAAAAAATATGAAGAGGGTGTTTCATGTCCAAATTGTCACGATAATTTAACAGATCATCAAAAATCAAGATTTAGGATGAGGCAAAAACAAATTAATCTTGCTAAAGAAGCTGGAAAAAGACATATCTTTCAAAAAGAGTATTAAAAAATCTTAAATTAATGAATTTATTAAAAGATGAAGTTTCGTTGTTAGTAAGAAAACTTGCTGTACCAGCAAGTGTAGGAACCTTATTTCAAACACTTTATACAATCGTAGATACTTTTTATGCAGGAAAAATATCGCCAGAAGCCTTATCTGCTTTGAGCAAGTCATTTCCGATATATTTTTTGATTATTGCTACATCCATTGGAGTTACCGTAGCCGGAACATCATTGATTGGCAGCAGTATCGGAGAAAAAAACGAAAAAAATGTTTTAAGTTATTTTGGAAATGTAATCATTTATTCAATTATAATCTCGATAGTTGTATCTATTTTAGGATTTACTTTTGGTGAAAAGATATTCTTATTAATGAATTCCTCTCAAGAAGTAACAATTCTTGGACTCGAATATATAAATGTAATTTTTTTAGGTACAATATTATTTATTTTAGTTGTAGCATTAAATTCATTCTTACACGCAGAAGGAGATACTAAAACTTACAGAAATGTTCTAATATTTTCTTTTTTCTTAAACATTATTTTAAATCCAATTTTTATATTTGGTTTTTTATTTATACCACCATTAGGAATAACTGGTATTGGGATAGCAACTTTAATTGCTCAATTTGTATCTATCTTGGTTATTTTGATAAAAATATTAAATAATCAAAGGATTAAACAAATTACTTTAGACCATTTCAAAGCTAAATTTTTTTTCTTAAAAAATATTTTTTTTCAATCAATGCCAATTACAATTGCCATATTAGGGTATTCTATTGCTGCAACAATAGTTTTTACATATGTTGGATTATTTGGTGAATATGCTGTAGCAGGGTATGGATCTGCCACAAGAATTGAGCAAGTAGTTTTGTTACCAATATTAGGAATTAATACAGCAATAATTTCTATAATAGCGCAAAATATTGGAGCAAAATATTACGATAGAGTGGAGCAATCCTATTTTACCTCAATAAAATACGGTCTATTTATAATGTTAATAGCTGGTGTAGTTATTTTTATAAGTGCTGACATTGTTCCTAAATTCTTTTCTTCAAACCCAGATGTAATTATGCATGGCTCGATGTACCTTAAGATTTCTGCATTTATTTTACCTGCTTATCCAATATTTTTCTTATCAAATGGATTTTTTATGGCTTTAAAAAAATCTGAAAAAGCCATGGTTAATAATATTGCCAGAAATGTTATAGTACCAGTTTTATCATTTTATATTGCAAAGTATTTAAATGCAGATTTTAAAACTTTTTTTTATATTTGGGCTATTTTTCAATGGTTGATATCATTGATGTTACTATTTTATGTTAAATATTATATTAAACATAAATTAGCTAATATTTAATATTTTTTTAAATATGTTTTTTACAAAAAGGAAAGCGATAATTTTAATTATAATCTGTTCGATTTTTTTTATTCTAACATATAACGATGTTAGATCTGAAGAGATTAAAGAAATTTCTGGAAATGCTCAAATTATTGATGGTGATACAATAAAAATAAATTCAAAAAAAATAAGATTGCATGGAATTGATGCACCTGAATTCAAGCAAATGTGTAAAAAACCATATTTAAAAATAATTTTTTTTACTTTTACTAAAGATTATCCATGTGGAAAAATTTCAACTCAAAAATTACAAAAAAAAATAAATAACAAAGTAATAACTTGTAAAATTTTGGATATTGACAGATATAAAAGATTAATTGGAGAGTGCTATAAAAGAAATTTAAATCTGAACTCTTGGCTAGTTTCAAACGGTTATGCATTAGCTTATAGAAAATACTCAAAAAAATATATATCAAACGAAATTAATGCTAAAAATGAAAAAAAAGGCCTGTGGCAAGGTAAATTTGAAATGCCATGGGACTTTAGAAGAAAAAAATAAGTTTATAATCTTGAAGCACAGTCTTCAATCCATGAGAAAAGGTGTTCAGCAAAAGATCTTCTAACAAACAGATTTAAAATATTTTCATCTTTATGGTGCAGAATTACATCTACATGATTTAAAACTGTCTGAGTTGTTGATCCTTTTTTTTCTTTAAATTCATTAAAATTAAAGGGAGATCCTGCTGAAAAGATTTCATAGACATTTTCACCTTTAAGTTCTAATTGAACAAATTGATCTGTTACATCTATAACAGCACCTAAATTTGTTTTTGAAATACTATTAAATAACATTTCATATAGATCAGATTTGTTAGTGTCTTTACTTACCAGCTCATTTGAGATTATCATCCATTCGTCTGGACTAAGCCATATTGCTGTTAATTTATCACTAGTTGTTGAAGTGTTTGCTTCTGTAGGTAAGATCATATTAAGATTTTTACCAACATTTGTTAAAAATTCTCTTTTTTTACCTCTCAAATTAATTTTTATTACTGGAGAGATTTCCTTTACAGACATACTTTCTTGCTTAATTTCATTTTTAATAACTGAATTATAGTTAAGCATTTAACCTCTCATTTTTCTCATCATAAAATACTGGATGCGCAACAGTGACATTAATATTTTTATTTTCCATGGGCACAAAAAGTTTTTTTCCCATCAAATCTTTTCCACCTCTAACTACTGCAAGGGCTATTGATTTGTTTAGGTTTGGACTGAAATAACTTGATGTTACATGTCCAAGCATTTCAACCGGACTTTGATTTAACTCAGAAACTATTTGCGCTCCTTCTTCTAAAACAATATTTGGATCATCAGTTAATAAACCTACTAATTGCTTTCTATCTTCTCTCATTGTATCAGATCTATAAAGAGATCTTTTTCCTATGAAATCGTATTTCTTCTTGCTTACTATCCAATCCATTTGAAGATCGATAGGAGTCATTGTTCCATCTGTATCTTGACCAACAATGATGAAACCTTTTTCTGCCCTTAATAAGTGCATTGTCTCAGTTCCGTAAGGAGTAATGTTAAACTCTTGACCTGCTTCCATGCATTTTTTCCATAAATCTTTTCCATAACTTGCTTGAACATTGATTTCGTAGCTATGTTCACCAGTAAAACTAATCCTCATTATTCTGCACTGAATGCTTCCAATATTTGCTTCTTTGAATGACATGTGTGGAAAATTTTCATCTGATAAATCTAAATCAGGAATTATTTTTTTAAGAATTTTTTTACTATTAGGTCCGCATAAACTAGCTGTAGCATAATGATCTGTTACAGATGTTAAGTAAACATCAAGCTCAGGCCATTCTGTTTGAAGATAGTCTTCAAGTTTACCTAAAACATTTGCTGCTCCACCAGTTGTTGTGGTCATGATGTAATGATTTTCACCTAGTCTTGTTGTAACTCCATCATCATAAACCATACCATCCTCATTTAGCATTAGGCCATATCTACATTTTCCTATAGCTAATTTTGACCAAGCATTTGTATAAACTCTATTTAAGAATTCAGAAGCATCACTTCCTTGAATATCAATTTTACCAAGAGTTGAGGCATCCAGTATACCAGCACTTTCTCTAGCAGCTTTACTTTCTCTTTGAACTGCTTGATGCATAGTTTCTCCGTTAATAGGGTAGTACCATGCTCTCTTCCATTGACCGACATTTTCAAATTCAGCTTTATTTTCAACATGCCAATCATTCATTGGTGTTCTTCTAAAAATATCAAAAAACTTTCCTACATTTCGACCTACAATTGTTCCAAATGTTAATGGTGTGTAAGGAGGTCTAAATGTAGTAGTTCCTAATTCTCCCATTTTAACGCCAGCAGTATCTGCAATTATTCCTAATGCATGCATATTTCCTAATTTACCTTGATCAGTTCCCATACCGGTAGTCGTATATCTTTTAACATGCTCAATAGATCTAAAACCTTCTCTTAATGCTAATTTTATATCTTTAGCCGTTGCATCGTTTTGATAATCTACAAATGGTTTAGTTTTTCCCAAAGGTTTATCAGAAGGAAGCAACCAAATATTTCTTTTTGAATTTTCCTGATCAATCTCAACTTTAATATTATCTAAATCCGTTTCTTTAATATTTAGAGTATCTTTAAGCTTTTGATTTAGATTTTTAATGATTTCATCAATTTTAAAATCTCCACCACAAGATCCTACACTTATTTGTTCAGATGTATTTTGATTTGGTACGAAAACTTTTTTTTCTTCATCAAATTTAAGTTTGCTTCCTGATTGTGTATATAAATGTACAGCAGGTGTCCAACCACCAGCAACTCCCAAGCAATCACATGAAATAGAAATTTTACTTCCAGTAACTGAAGTACCGTCATTAGATAGTTTCATGATTGAAACACTGTTTAGTCTTTTATAACCAGTTGTATCAACAATCGAGTATGACCAGTAAATTTTAATACCTGCTTCTTTTACTTTTTTAACAATTTTACTTTCAGATTGTTCTCTTATATCAATAATTGCTTCAACATTTATACCTTTGTTATATAGTGACAAAGCACTTTCGTAAGCACTATCATTATTTGTAAAAAATATATTTTTACTACCACAAGCAACTCCATAAAATTCACTGTATTTTTTAACAGCAGATGAAAGCATTATTCCTGGTCTATCATTATTATTAAATATCAAAGGTCTTTCTAAAGCACCTGTAGCCAAAATAACTTTCTTAGCTCTAAGTTTCAGAAGTCTTTGTCTGATTTTATTTGTTTTATCTTTTGCCTCTAAATGATCAGTTAGATTTTCTCTAGCCAAAAGATAATTATATTGATGATAAGCAGCTACACTTGTTCTAGTTTTTATTTCAAGATTTTTAATATTTTTAAGTTCCTCTATTTCTTTTTTTAACCATTCAGAAGGAGTTTTATTATCAATTTTGTTAAATTCGTTATTTTCAAAAATAGTTGAGCCACCAATTTCATTTTTTTCATCAACTAACAACGTTTTATAATTATTTTTAGCTGCATTTTTTGCTGCTAATATTCCAGATATACCTGCACCTACAACCAATACATCACAGTGAATATTTCGATGGTCATAAATGTCAGGGTCACTTGATGTT
Source organism: uncultured Pelagibacteraceae bacterium (assembly GCA_902617805.1). Taxonomy (GTDB): domain Bacteria; phylum Pseudomonadota; class Alphaproteobacteria; order Pelagibacterales; family Pelagibacteraceae; genus Pelagibacter. The sequence goes on along the minus strand of CACMYF010000001.1, from coordinate 72,234 downwards.
GGAGATTTTCCTAAACCTGCTGAGTGTCGTATGAAAAATTCATATTTCTCCCAGAAACTAGCAGGCCACATAAATGTTTTGTAATAAAAACCTGCTGGAAAAAAAGGGGAGAGAAAATTGTTTATTCCGCCAATATCAAATTCTACACTTGGCCAACAGTTTTGACTGGATGCCTCTAAACCCTCGTAAATCTCGACTTCTGTTGCTCTAACATTAGGTTCTGTTCTGTTTGTACCAGGATTTACTTGAACTATAGCATTTGGTTCTTCAGAACCAGACGTCATAATTCCTCTTGGTCTATGATATTTAAAACTTCTTCCTACCAAATGAACATTATTTGCAAGTAATGCTGAAGCTAATGTATCACCTTTAAAGCCATGGTAAGTTTTACCATTAAATTTAAAGGAAATTCTATTAGTTTCATCAATGTACTCACTGGATTTTACTCTTAAATTTTTTATCATTTTATTGAGCAGGTGGTTTTTCACCCATTTTGTAAATTGCTTTTATTTCGTCGTTAGAAGTATCTCTAACCATATTAAACCATTTACGACAACCATGTGCATGATTCCATCTTTCAAATTGAACACCTTTAATATTTTTTCTCATAAATAAATATTCTGCCCATTCATCATCACTTAATTCTGTTGGTTGTTTAGGTCTTTCAATATGAGCTTCACCACCAGCCTTAAATTCTTGCTGATCTCGTTCTCCACAGTATGGACAGTTTATTAAAAACATTAATGAGCAACCGCTGCAGCGCCATGTTCATCAACAAGGTCTCCGCTTACAAATCTATTTAAATTAAATGCAGCATTAAGTTTGTGTGGCTCATCATTTGCAATAGTATGTGCAAACAAATCTCCAGATCCAGGAGTTGCTTTAAATCCTCCAGTACCCCAACCACAATTGAAGTACAATCCTTTAATTGAAGTTTTACTTAAAATTGGACTAGCATCAGGACAAATATCTACTATTCCTCCCCATTGTCTTAACATTCTCATTCTACTAAAAATTGGATATAATTCTAAAATAGCATTTAATGTTCCTTCAACTATTTGGTGACTTCCTTTTTGAGTATAAGAAACATAGTCGTCTGTTCCAGCACCAATTACCAATTCCCCTTTATCAGATTGACTAACATAAGCATGCACTGCATTAGACATTACAACAGTATCAATAATTGGTTTTACAGGCTCAGAAACTAAAGCTTGTAAAGGTTTACTTTCAAGCGGAAGTCTTAGACCCGCCATATTGGCTATTACACTAGAATGACCAGCTGCAACTACACCAACTTTCTTAGTTTTTATAAATCCTTTTGTTGTTTCTATTCCTTCAACACTATCTCCATTTCTTTTAATTCCTTTAACTTCACAATTTTGAATAATATCAACACCCATTGCATCGGCTCCTCTTGCATATCCCCAAGCAACAGCATCATGTCTTGCTGTACCAGCTCTTCGTTGTAAAGTTCCTCCTAAAACAGGGTATCTGATATCTGGTGATGTGTTTATAATTGGACAAAATTTTTTAACTTCTTCAGTGCTTAAGTAGACTGCATCAATTCCATTTAGCCTATTTGCATGTGTTCGTCTTTTTAAATCTCTAACATCTTGTAAATTATGTGCAAGGTTCATTACACCTCTTTGACTAAACATTACATTGTAGTTTAATTCTTGAGATAAACCTTCCCAAATTTTTAATGCATGATCATATAATCCTGCACTTGCGTCCCATAAATAATTTGATCTAATAATTGTAGTATTCCGCCCAGTATTTCCACCACCTATCCAACCTTTCTCAACTACAGCAATATTATTCATATTGTGTTTTTTTGCTAAATAGTAGGCTGTTGCTAATCCATGGCCACCACCACCAACAATAACTGCATCGTACTCTTTTTTAGGAGCAGGATCTTTCCACGCTCTTTGCCAATTTTCATGATATGAAAGAGCATTTTTGATTAACGAAAATACTGAGTACTTATTTCTCATAATAATTGAATAATTACTTTATATATATTGAATTTTCAATACAATCGCTTAATACACAATGTCATATGGAAGAGTGGGTGAGAGGCTGAAACCAGTCGTTTGCTAAATGACCGTGCGAGGAAACTTGTACCGAGGGTTCGAATCCCTCCTCTTCCGCCATTAAAATAGAGGCTGATCTTTAAAAAAGTTTTTCATAGGTACAGGTCGTTGTTCCAAAATATATCTATAGACATTATAATTTTCCATTACACGCTGTACGTAATTTCTTGTTTCTCTAAATTTTATTAATTCAACCCAATCAACATAATCAACTTGTTTTTTTTGTGGATCTTTATTAATTTTTTTCCAATATTTAACTCTATTAGGTCCTGCATTATATGCAGCAACTGCAAAAGGGTAGGCGCCATCATATTGTAGAATTAAACCTGCAATATAATGTGAACCTAAATTAATATTATATTCTGGATCAGTGGTTAATCTTGATTTTGAATAAGGAAGTTTAGCTTGTTTTGAAACTAATTTTGCTGTGTAAGGCATCAATTGCATTAATCCTTTTGCACCTGCATGACTGTTAGCTTCTAAATCAAATTCACTTTCTTGTCTAATTATAGATAAGATCAAAGCACTTTCTGGAATTTTTCTTTTATTAATATATTTAGGAGTGCTAATTATTGGATAATTGTATTTATTATGAAATCTTTTTTGGTAAGAAGCAATTTTTGAAACCTGAATAGCAAAATCATATCTGTTTATACTAGTAGCTAATTCTGCAGCCAAAACTTCACTACCTTTAGCTATATTGTCGTTAGCTAAATGTCTTAAAATATGTTTTGTGTATTTATCTTTCTTTAATTCATCTAGAAGATAAGAAATTTTTACAAGCTCTTTATTAAAAAATTGAATTCTATATTTTGGATCAATTTCCATATCTTTTTCTAACTCGAATTTTTCATTTGCATTTAATTTTAAAAAAGCTAGCTGACCATAGTAAGTAGTAAGATATTTTGTAGCTTCTCTGTACCAATTATTTGATTGGTCTCTTTCACCTATTTTTTCATATGCTCTTCCAAGCCAATACGCGCCTCTAGATAAACTTATTGGATAACTAACATTTTCATAAAAATTTTTAAAATGATTTTTAGCAGTCAAAGGGTCGTTTAAAAAACTTAATGCTATCCATCCACTCATCCATTCAGCAGCCGCATATTCAGATCCTTCAGTCATTCCATGATTGCTTGAAATTTTATATGAAATTTCATATTTTTTTTTATAAAGCAATGCTCTTGAGATAATTTCTCTTTCTTTCCACCATTTATCAGGTCTAACTAAGTACTCTTTATCATTTCTTATTTTCAATAATATTTCAGCTGAAGAATCTACACGTCCTTTTTTTCTTCTCCATTTCAATCGATCATAGTTTAATCCAGCATCATTCTTAAATTTTTGAGGAACATTTGCTATGGCTTGGTCTACCCCATAGCCTTTACTCATTAAAAGATGTCTTGCATTATATAAAAGTTCGTAATCTTTTGGCAGATATCTTATTAACCTTTGTAAATCCCAACGATCTCCGTTCCAAGCTAAATAATCAGCTCGTTTGATATAGTCATCTGCATTTAAATATTTTTTATATTTTTTTCTAAAATATTTTAATTCATTTTTAGATAAATCCGCTGTTATCCAACCTTCTTTAATTAGTTTTATACCCTTATTTTTGTCACCAATTAAAACATGACTTTCTCCAAGTATCATTTTTCCATAGCCGCTTAATGGATCTTTTTCTCCAAACCAATTTATTATTTTTTTTGGTGAAACACTTTCTGTAGACAGTTTATGTTCAGCAAGATATTTTATCCTGCTTATTCTAGGATAATCTGAATTTTTATTTAAAAAAACTTGATAATCATAAAATGACGCCTGGTTACCAGACGTTAAAAGATGTCTCCATTGTATAAAATTATAAATAGATTTGTCTTTTGCTTTTTTTGCTATATTAAGCGCAGAAGACCATTTGCTCTTCTGCATTTCTGAAATAGCTTTTTTAGCTAACCCGAAGTCTTTTTTACTATAATATCTTGAAATCTTAATATTCTTAGCTGTGCTAGTACCAGCTATAGTTGGTTTTTTCTTTGGTATTTTAAAACTTAATTTTTTTTCTTTTAAAACCAACTCTTTTTTAACAATCACTTCTTCGATTTTAATTTCTTTGGTTTTCGTGGGTTTCTTTAATGGTTGAAGGATATTTATAGATATTTTCTTTTGAATTTCTTCTTTACTTAAAATAGGTTTTTTTAAAGGTACAACTGAATTGATTTCAGCAAAGAGATTATTTGAAAATATTAATATGGATACGGTGAAACCTAAAAATAATATTTTTTTGAACATAATCTTTTAGTATATGAATCTTTAAACTATGTTATAAGTATTTATGTTCAAAGGATCAAATGTTGCTTTAATTACACCATTTAAAAATAATGGTCTAGATGAGGAAGCTTATATAAAATTAATCCATTTCCACATCGATAATGGTACTAATGGACTTGTGCCGGCTGGTACAACAGGTGAATCCCCTACGTTAAGTCATGATGAGCATCAAAGAGTAATAGATTTATGTATAAAAGAAAGTAATGGAAAAATTCCAGTTATTGCTGGTACGGGTTCCAACTCGACTGAGGAGGCTATTTCTTTAACCACACATGCAGAAAAAGCAGGAGCTAACGGCGCTTTGATAGTTACACCTTATTACAATAAACCAACTCAAGAAGGCTTGTATCAACATTATAAAGCAATTAATGACAAGTGTGGCATTCCAATTATAATTTATAATATTCCTGGTAGATCTGTAATTGATATGTCAGTGGATACAATGGCCAGACTCTTTGAATTAAAAAATATAGTTGGTGTTAAAGATGCAACAGGTGATCTAGATAGAGTTGATCAGACACTTAAAAAAATGGGTAAAGATTTTATTCAATTAACAGGTAATGATGATAATGCTTTTGAATTTAATAAACGTGGTGGGGTAGGTACTATTAGTGTAACAGCTAATATTGCACCTAAACTTTGTTCAGATTTTCAAAAATTCTCCAAATCAGACACAGATAATGAAATGAAAGAAGCAGAAAGATTAGATAAAATATTACAACCAGTTCATCACTCAATGTTTGTTGAGAGCAATCCTAGTCCTGTAAAATATGCTGCAAAACTTTTAGGACTTTGTGATGACAATGTAAGACTACCACTTGTAAAAGTAACAGACACAACAAAAGAAATTGTAAAAAAAGCTCTTCAGTCTGCTAAGTTAATTTAATGAACAAAAAAACCAATGCTGGTTTGAAAATCATTTGTTTAAATAGAAAAGCTAGTTTTAACTATTTTTTTGAAGATCTTTTTGAAGCTGGAATTGTTTTAAAGGGATCAGAGATTAAATCAGTAAGAGAGGGTAAGGTTAATATTGCTGAGTCTTATGCTGTTGAAAAGGGAGGTGAAATTGTTTTAATTAATTCACATATATCTCCATACAAGCAAGCCAGTTACTCTAATCATAATCCAACCGATGATAGAAAATTGCTTCTTAATAAAAAAGAAATAAATAAATTGATAGGTAAAATGCAAAGAGATGGTTTCACATTAGTTCCAACAAAAATGTATTTTAAAAAAGGAAAAGCTAAAATAGAACTAGCTGTTGCAAAAGGGAAAAAGCAATATGATAAAAGAGCAACAAAAAAAGGTAGAGATTGGAATCGTGAAAAGGCAAGATATATTAGAAAATCAAGCTAAAATTGTTTTTTTAGGAATAGGTTCAAATTTAGGTATAAGAAAAAAAAATATAGAAAAAGCAAAATTTTTATTAGCAGAACATAACTTAGATGTTCTCTCGGTATCTAGTTATTATGAAACCCCTTCCTGGCCTGACCCACGAAATCCTAAGTTCTTAAATATAATTTTAAAATTAAAATGTTATTACAATCCTCAAGAACTATTAAAAATATGTAAATCTATAGAAAATCAATTAGGTAGAAAGAAAGCAAAAAAAAATGCACCTCGTACATGTGACTTAGATATAATCGATTTTAATAATTTGGTATCAAAAAAAAATTCTAAGATTAATTTACCTCATAAAATGATGCACAAAAGAAACTTTGTATTATTTCCATTATTTGAGATTCAAAAGAATTGGATCCATCCTGATAAACAAATTGATGTTAAAACCTTGATTTCTCTGCTTCCTGATAGAGACATTAGATCTATTAAACAAATTTGATTTAATGGTATAATATCAATTATGCTTAATTCAAATGAACTTATAAATAAAGTTAAGGATTACAATAAATTTCTTAATCCTGAAAAATTGGATAAAGCATATAATTTTGCTGTTAAAGCACATAAGAGTCAAAAAAGAGCTTCGGGTGATCCTTATTCTGTTCACCCAATTGAGGTTGCAAATATTTTAACTGATTTAAAATTAGATAGCGCTACAATTACAACTGGTCTATTGCATGATACTATAGAAGATACTTTTGCAACTTATGAAACTATCAAACAAGAATTTGGAGATGAGGTTGCTGATTTAGTAGACGGTGTAACGAAAATTTCAGCATTTGAAAATTCAGCTGGAGCTAATTCTAAAGTTGAGAATTTTAGAAAATTAATTTTAGCAACATCAAAAGACATTAGAGTTCTGCTAGTTAAAATTGCTGATCGACTACATAACATGAGGACCATTAAAGCGATTACTAAAGAGGATAAAAGAAAAAGAATAGCTCAAGAAACTATGGAAATTTATGCGCCATTAGCTGATAGAATGGGAATGCACAGAATAAGAGACGAGCTTGAGGATTTATCTTTTGAAATTTTAAATAATGATGCAAGAAAATTAATAAAAAAAAGGCTCGATGAAATAAAATTGGACAGAAAAGATTTATTTGAAGAACAATCTTTTGAGTTAAGTGAAATACTGAATGACAATGAGATTAATGCCGAGATTCATGGTAGAGAAAAAACACCTTTTTCTATTTGGAGAAAAGTCCAAAAAAAAAGAGTCTCCCTTGAGCAAATAACAGACATTATTGGATTTAGGATAATTTTAAAAAGCGTAGACGATTGTTACAAAACACTCGGAATTTTTCATAAACAATGGAATTGTATACCGGGAAAATTTAAAGATTATATTTCATCTCCAAAAATCAATGGTTATAAATCTATTCATACTTCAGTAATTGGGTCAAATAAAAAACCAATAGAGATTCAAATCAGAACACATGAAATGCACGAATTTGCAGAAAGAGGAGTCGCATCTCATTGGCAGTATAAATCTTCTGAAAAATTTAATTCGTTAAGTTGGAAGGAGTATGATTGGCTAAAAGATCTTGTTGAGATTATAGAAAAAAATGAAAATCCGGAAGACTCATATGAGTATACAAAACTACAAATGTTTCAAGAAAACGTATTTTGTTTTACACCAAAAGGTTCAGTTATAAAATTGCCTAAAGATGCAACTGCTATAGATTTTGCATATGCTGTTCATACTAAAATTGGTAATTCAGCAGTTGGTTGTGAAATTAATGGTAACAAAAGCGAATTACAAACTATTTTAAGAAATGGTGATCGAGTAAATATTATAACATCTAAAAATAATTCACCGTCACTTCACTGGATACCAACAACTAAAACAGGTAAAGCTAGAGCAGCAATAAGAAGATATTGGCATGATAAAGGAGAGCAAAAAGAGGAAAAAACAAAAAAATACAATACCACTCTATGGATGTCATTACCTGATAAGCCAGGTCAATTAGGAGATATAAGCTCACTCATTGGAAGTCATAAATTAAATATATCGAGCTTAGAAATGGTTGGTAAAAATCCCAATTATATTAATTTTAAATTTAAATTAATTATTAGAAACCTTAAGAATTTTACTAATTTTATTGCAGAGCTAAAACAAAAGAGTATAAAATTTAAGATAATTAGACACGAAGAAAAAAGAAATGCTTTCACTCAAAAAATCCTTAAATATTTTAAAAAAAACTAATGCATTATTAGAAGGTCACTTTGTTCTATCCTCAGGTCTACATTCTTCAAAATACATTCAATGTGCAAAACTTTTAAGTTACCCTAATTTAGCTGATAAAATTTGTAAATCCTTAGCAAATAAAATTAAAAAAAAATTTAAAAAAATTGATTTAATATTAGCTCCTGCAATGGGGGGAGTAATTATTGGATATGAAATAGGAAAATTGCTTAAAAAAGAAACAATTTTTTGCGAAAGGGTAAATGGTAAATTTACTCTCAGAAGAGGTTTTAATATTAAAAAAGGTAAAAGAGTATTAATTATAGAAGATGTAATCACTACAGGAAAATCAAGTTTGGAGTGTGTTAAATTGATTAAAAAATCAAAAGCAAAATTAATTGGATTTGCATCTATTATTGATCGATCAACCAAACAATCTTTAAAAATAAAAACTGGAATAACATCTCATTTAAAAATTGATGTTCCAACTTATAAAGCAAATAAATTACCACCAGAACTTAAATCTATACCAATAACAACCCCAGGAAGTAGATTTATTAAGTGAAAAGGTTAGGTGTAAATATAGATCATATTGCAACTCTACGAAACGCTCGTGGAGAGAAACATCCAGATCCACTATACGCAGCCAAAAAAGTTATTAGTTATGGAGCCGATTCCGTAACAATACATTTAAGAGAAGATAGAAGACATATAAATGATATTGATGCAAAAAAAATCTGCGGTTTAAACAATGTACCTGTAAACCTTGAAATTTCTATGAACAAAGAAATTGTTAATAAAGCACTTAAGATAAAACCAAATTTTATCTGTTTAGTTCCAGAAAATAGAAAAGAAATTACTACCGAGGGAGGCTTAAATATAAAAAACAATCTTAATAAATTAGATAAAATTATTAAAAAATTTAAAAAAGCAAAGATAAGAACAAGTTTATTCATTAATCCTTCCCCAAATGACATTAGACTTGCTAAAAAATTAAATGCTGATTGTATTGAAATACATACTGGAAAACTAGCAAACCTAGTTAAATTAAAAAAAAATTATTCTAGTGAATTAAACAGAATTAAAAAAAGTGCAAAATTAGCATCAAGTTTAAATATAGAAGTTCATGCTGGTCATGGTTTAGACTATAAAACTACCAAAATGTTAACAAAAATAATAGATATTGAGGAGTATAACATTGGACATTTTATAATTGGGGAGTCAATATTTGACGGACTTTCAAAAGTAATTAAAAACTTAAAAAAAATTATAAAAAGATAAATGAAAATTCTTGGTATTGGTGTTGATATTGTTGAAAATAAAAGAATTCAAAAATCGATTAAAAATCCTTTATTTAAAAAAAGAATTTATTCAATTAAAGAATTGAAACAATCTAATGCTGTAAACAATAAAGTAGCTTTTTTTTCGAAGAGATTTGCTGCAAAAGAAGCATTTTCTAAAGCTCTTGGCACAGGTTTTCGTATGAATTTAAATTTTAAAGATATAGAAGTTGTTAATGACAAAAAGGGAAAGCCTTATTACGTTAAAAATAAAAAAATTAAAAAAATCGTACAAAAGAACTTTAAAATCAAAAATTTTAAATGTTTTTTGTCAATTTCGGATGAAAAAAATTATTCAACAGCATTTGCAATTATTCAAACTCCATGAAATTAGATAAAAATTTTTTTTCAGAAAATATAAAAACTTTAATTTATGCATTAATAATTGCTGTTATAATTAGATCGCTTTTAGTACAACCATTTTATATTCCATCATCATCCATGGAACCTACTTTATTAGTAGGTGATAGGTTGTTTGTAACAAAATATACCTATGGATATAGTAAACATTCATTTCCTTTTAGTCCTCCAATATTAAACAAAAGAATTATGTTTAGTAGTCCTGAAAGAGGTGATGTAATTGTATTTAAAACACCAGCAGATAATCGAACAGATTACATTAAAAGATTAATTGGTTTACCTGGTGATAAAATTCAATTTATAGACTCTAATTTATATTTAAATAATTCTGAAATTCTTAAATCTAAAATTAATAACAAAACTACTATTTTCTGTGGTAACAAAAGTATTGATGTTTATAGATTTGAAGAAAAACTTTCAAATGGTAAAAAATTTCATACTGTTTATTTAAAAGATTATACCTATCAAAATTCTGATGTGTTTACTGTGCCAAAAGATCATTATTTCTTTTTAGGTGATAACAGGGATTGTTCTAAGGATAGTAGGTATTTAACAAGCGTAGGGTATGTACATAAAGATAATTTAGTAGGAAAAGCTCAATTTATATTTTTCTCTTCTGATAAAAAAAAAGGAACTTTTATAGAATTTTGGAAATGGCATAACTCAATAAGATTTAATAGAACATTTAATAAAATTTATTAATGAAAATTAACTACCAGAGTTTAGAAAAAAAAATTGATGTAAGATTTAAAAACAAAGATCTACTTATTCAAGCTCTTACACATAAAAGCTTTAATCCAAATGAAAATAATGAAAAGATAGAGTTCCTGGGTGATAGAGTTCTTGGCTTGGTGATAGCAAAAAAGCTTTTAGAAATTTATCCTGAGGAAAAAGAGGGTATTCTTGATAAAAAATTTGCATCGCTAGTAAATAAAAAAACTTGTTTGGATATTGCAAAAAAAATCAATTTATCCAGTTATGTTAAAACATTTAATCCTAACAATAAAAAAATTAAAATTGAGGACAAAATTATATCTGATAGCTGTGAAGCATTAATTGGTGCCATATATCTCGATAAAGGTTTTACAATTGTTGAAAAAACAATTTTAAATTTGTGGCAAGATCATATTGAAAAAAGTGTAGTTACCGAAATAGATGCGAAAACAAAGTTACAGGAGCTAACTTTGAAAAATTTTAAAAAATTACCTACCTATAAATTAATTTCAAATACAGGTCCAAGACACAAACCTATATTCAAAGTTGGAGTAAAATTGCCCAATACAAAATATTTCATAGCTACTGGAAAATCAAAGAAAGAAGCAGAACAAAATGCTGCTATAGAATGTTTAAAAAATAAAAATAAAAAATGAATTGGTCAGATGAAGGATTTTTAATAAGCAAAACAAGATATAATGAAAATTCATTAATTGCTGAATTATTTACAAAAGATAAAGGAAAGATATCCGGAATTATATTTGGTGGTACTTCAAAAAAAATTAAAAATTATCTTCAAGTTGGCAATAAACTCCATGTTAATTACAATTCTAAAAATGAAAACAGGATAGGTTATTTTAAAATCGAAATTTTAAATGCTTATACTCCATTATATTTTGATCACAAACAAAAGTTATCCTGTATTACATCTGCTATGAATTTGATCAAAATATTAACAGCAGAATCTCAATCTAATAATAAAGTTTATTTTATAATTCAAAATTTATTTTTAATTTTAAAAGAAAAAGATTGGTTAAAAAAATATATATTTTGGGAATTAGAGTTACTTAAAATATTAGGATATGACCTGGCGCTTGAAAATTTGGTTGAAAAAGATTTAGAAGGTAACAAAACTGTATATTATGCTAGCTCTTTAAATGAAAAAAAATATGTACCTAATTTTTTGATTGAAAAAGATATAGAAGTTAATGATCTCGGTACTTTATTGAACGGTTTAAAATTGGTAGGTGATTATTTGGACAAAACCATATTAAGACCAAATAATTTAAACTATCCAAATAGTAGGTTGTTATTTTTAAATACGTTAAAATAATTATTTTATAATTTTATCAATCCTATCAGCGTAATAACTTACTATAGCATTGGCACCAGCTCTCTTAAAAGCAACTAAGCTTTCATATACAGCATCCTTATTAATTAATTTTTTTGTTATAGCTGTTTCAATTAAGCTGTATTCACCTGATACTTGATAGGCAAATACAGGCAATTTAAATTTTTCTTTTATTGATTTTATTATGTCTAAGTAGGGCATACCTGGTTTAACCATTACCATATCAGCACCTTCTTTAATATCTAATGCAACTTCTCTTAAAGCTTCATCAGAATTTTTATAATCCATCTGATAAGTTTTTTTGTCTCCTTTTAACGAACCTTTAGATCCGACCGCATCTCTAAAAGGCCCATAAAAGCTTGAAGCATATTTTGCAGCGTACGATAATATTTGAACGTTTTGGAATTTATTTTTATCTAAAGCTTTTCTTATTTTTCCTATTCTGCCATCCATCATGTCTGAAGGAGCTAGTACATCACAACCCATCTCAGCTTGTAGTAATGACTGATTGATCAAAACCTTAATTGTTTCGTCATTTAATATAGCGTTAGATTTGATCAAACCATCATGACCATGTGATGTATATGGATCTAAAGCAACATCACACATTATACCTATTTGGTTTTTGTATCTTTTTTTGACTTCTTGTATCGCTTTACAGACTAAATTATTTTCATTCAGTGATTCTGTTCCCAATTCATCTTTTTTTGAGTTTTGTGTCTTTGGGAAAAGAGCTATCATTGGTATTCCTAATTTTATTGCTTTATCCACAATTTGGCTCAATCTATTAATTGTATACCTGTAAACACCTGGCATTGATGAGATCTCTTGCCGTTTATTTGATCCTTCAATTAAAAAAATTGGTAGTATAAAGTCATTTGGACTTAAAGTATTTTCCTCAATCAATCTTCTTGACCAAGATTCTCTTCTACTTCTTCTGAGTCTTAGACTAGGATATTTACCAATAATCATGTTTTAATTTACTTTTAAATTGCGACAAATGTAATATACACATATACAAAAAAAAGGGTAGAAAGCAATCAGGATGGCGACAGAAAACTCAAAAGTTATAGACTTAAATGTCAAAAAAGAAGATAGAATTTTAGACTTTAGCGATTTCCAGAAACAAGAAATTAAATTTAATATAGAAAAGTTGCAAGAAGCTTATCATCAAATAGTTAAAATTAAAAAATTTGAAGATGCAGGTGTAACTCACTTTGGCGCTATATCTCTAACTCAAATACCTGGAGATCCTGATTCAATAAAGGGCAATAAGGCTCGAGGAATATATTGGACAAAACCTGATAAATCAGGAAAAGAAGTTGTGAGAGATGAAACTCTTGACGAGTCAGCCTATTCAGAATTTATAAAAGATTATGAAAACACATACTTTAAGGAAGTGTATGATGTTTTATCATCAAAGTATAAACTTGGAAGAGTAAGAATTCTTTTAAAGGAACCAAGATCAACTTTAAGTTGGCATAGAGATCCTGAACCAAGATTACATATACCTATTATAACAAACCCAGGTTGTTTAATGGTAATTGATAATGTTGCAAAACATATGCCTGCTGATGGTTCAGTTTGGGTTACAAATAATACTAAGTATCACAACGCATTTAATGGTGGAGAAGAGAATAGAATACATTTAGTTGCTTGTGTTTTAGATTACAAATTTAATTAATTTGAGAAAAATATTTATTTCATCAGATCACGCTGGATTTAAATTAAAAGAAATAATCAAAGATTATTTGAGAAATAAAAAAGTAAAAATAGAGGATCTTGGTCCTAAAGATGATAGTAGCGTTGATTATCCTGACTATGCTCATAAAGTTGCTAAAAGAGTTAAACTTAATAAGAGCAATGTTGGTATTTTAGTGTGTGGATCTGGGACTGGAATGAATATTGCGGCAAATAAGCATAAAAATATTCGCGCAGCACAATGTTTTAATCTAAAATCAACGAAATTATCCAGATTGCATAACGATGCAAACATCATTACATTAGGGTCAAGGTTGATAACCAAAAAAAATGCTTTGAAATTTGTAAGTGTTTTTTTAAATACTAAATTTGATGGTGGTAGACACTTGAGAAGAGTTAAGAAAATATAATTATGTCGAGCGAAAAAAGTTATTTAAACGATAGTTATAAAAGTTTTTTTGAGGATAGTTTATCTGTAAAAGATCCTGAGCTTTATAAAGCTATTAAAGATGAATTAATCAGACAACAACAACATATTGAGTTAATTGCGTCTGAAAATATAGTCTCACAAGCTGTATTAGAGGCACAAGGATCAGTTTTAACAAATAAATATGCCGAAGGTTATCCTGGTAAAAGGTATTATAATGGTTGCGAGCACGTTGATGTAGCAGAAAACCTTGCAATCGAGAGATTAAAAAAATTATTTAATTGTAAATTTGCAAATGCACAACCACACTCAGGTGCTCAAGCTAATGGAGCAGTATTTTTAGCTTTGTTAAGCCCAGGGGATACATTCATGGGCATGAGTTTAAATTCAGGTGGTCATATTACTCATGGATTAAAAATTTCAATGTCAGGTAAATGGTTTAATGCAGTTGGCTATGATGTAGATAAACAATCTGAATTGATTGATTATGATAATGTTGAAAAATTAGCATTAGAACACAAACCTAAACTAATCATTGCAGGTGGAAGTGCTTATTCTAGAGTAATTGACTTTAAAAGATTTAGAGAAATAGCAGATAAAGTTGGAGCATATCTAATGGTTGATATGGCTCACTTCTCAGGATTAGTTGCTGGTAAAGGATATCCTAACCCTTGTGATTATGCACATGTGGTTACATCAACAACTCACAAAGTATTTAGAAGCGCAAGAGGAGGAATAATTTTAACTAATCATGAAGATCTTGCTAAAAAATTTAACACAGCCGTTTTTCCTGGTTATCAGGGAGGACCGCTAATGCATATTATTGCTGCAAAGGCAGCTGGTTTTCTTGAAGCACTACAACCAGAATTTCAAGATTATATTAAATCTGTTTTAGCAAACGCAAAAATGTTGGCAGAAACTTTAAAAAATAATGGATTTAAAATTTATTCAGATGGAACAGATACACATTTAATGCTGGTTGATTTGAGACCTTATAATGTAAAAGGCAATCTTGCAGCAGAGAGTTTGTCTAGAGCAAACATTACATGTAACAAAAATGGTATTCCATTTGATACAGAAAAACCCATGATAACATCTGGAATAAGATTAGGAACTCAAGCAGCTACAACACGTGGATTTGGTTTAAATGAGTTTAAAACAGTGGGTGAATTAATAACAAAAACCCTAAAAGGTTTATCTGATAATCCGACAGATAATAGTAAAATAGAAAACGAAGTAAAAAATGAAGTTATTTCTTTAACTTCGTCATTTCCGATATATAAGAACTTGTAGTAAATGATTTGTTCAATATGTAAAAAAGGGGAGACATCCGTTGTCGACTCTAGACCAACCGAAGATGGCACAGCTATAAGAAGAAGAAGACTATGCGTTTGTGGAGCTCGTTTTACAACTTTTGAAAGAGTTCAATTTAGAGAATTGATGGTAGTTAAAAAAAATGGAAGAAAATCTACATTCGATAGAGATAAACTATCAAAATCTATTTATATTGCTCTTAAGAAAAGACCCATTGATACAGAAACAATAGAAAAATTCATTAGTAATATTTCAAGATCTTTGGAGGAACTTGGCCAAAATGAAATATCTACTAATACAATTGGAACTATGGTTATGGATGGTTTAAAAGATTTAGATCCAGTTGGATATGTAAGATTTGCTTCTGTATATAGAAACTTTAGAGAAGAAAAAGATTTTGTACAATTCGTGGACAAGCTTGATGTCTACAAAAAAAGATAAATTTTCATCAAAAGATAAATTTTATATGGAATTAGCCCTAGACTTGGCTAAATCTCGTCATGGACAGACCGGATCAAATCCTTCTGTAGGTTGTGTTATTGTCAAAAATGATAAAATTATTTCCATAGGACAAACCTCATTTAATGGAAGACCGCACGCTGAATTTAATGCGATTAAAAATAGTTTTGAAAAATTAGAAGGCTCAAAAATGTATGTTACTTTAGAGCCATGTTGTCACCATGGATTAACACCACCATGCACTGACGCGATAATAAAATCAAAAATTTCAGAGGTTATATATGCAGTTACTGACATAGATAAAAGAGTAAAAAATAAAAGCTTTAAAATTTTAAAGTCAAAAAAAATAATTGTAAAAAAAGGTTTATTAAAAAATAAAATTGAAAACTTTTATTTACCTTATTTTTTTAATAGAAAGAAAAAATTACCCTTTGTTACTGGTAAAATTGCTATTTCAAAAAACAATATTATTTATAGCAAGAGTCAGAAAAAGATCACAAATTCTTACTCAGATCAGTTTACACATATGTTGAGATATCAAAATGATAGTTTGATGATTACTCATAAAACACTAAATAAAGATAATCCAAAATTAAATTGTCGTTTGAAGGGTTTTGAAAAATTTTCTCCAAAGAGAATTATTTTAGATAACAAGCTAAATTCTAAAACAAACAGTTATATAATAAAATCTTCTAACAACAAAAATACTTTAATTTTTTATAATAAAGCTGACAAATCAAAAATTACAAAATTTAAAAGAAAAGGAATTCATCTAATAAAATCTAAAATTGATAGAAATAACAGATTTGATATTAAATTAATTTTGAAAAAGTTACATAATTATGGATGCAGAAATTTATTAATTGAGGGAGGAGATAAATTAACAAATTCACTGATTAAGAATAAAATTTTTAATAAATTTTATTTGTATAAAAGTCCAAAAAACCTATCTAAAAACTTCGAATATTTGAAATTTAGTAGTCAAAACATATTAAATCAAAAATATAAAACAAAAATTAATCTAAATCTCAATTTACGAAAAGACCGAATAACACTATATAGTTAGATAAAATGTTTAATGGAATAATTTATAACCAGGGTACTATTACTAAAATTATTAAAAGACCTAAAGGTCTAAACATTTTTGTAAAAAGCAATATTAAAGTATCCAATAAAGACATGGGTCTGTCTGTTGCATGTGATGGTGTTTGTCTAACTTTAATTTCTTATAAATCTAAAACTATGGAATTTTATCTTTCGAAAGAAACGATAATTCGATCAAAATTCAAATTTTTAAAAATAAAAGATAAAATAAATTTAGAGTTACCTTTAAAATATGGGACAAAAATTTCAGGACATATTTGTCAAGGACATGTTGATACTGTTGGTAAAGTATTAAGTATTAAAAAAATAGATAAATCATTTCTTTTTGATTTTGATTTACCTAAAAAGGAAAGAAAACACTTAATAGAAAAAGCATCAATCTGTGTGAATGGTATTTCTCTTACAATTTCAAAAGTGACTAAAAAAGGTTTCCAAATTTGGATTATCCCTCACACTTACAAAGAAACAAATTTATCAACTTTAAAAAAATCTAGTTTAGTCAACATAGAGATAGATATCTTATCTAAATACGTTAGGAATTATTTTAATGGAAAAAAATAATTTTACATCTATCGAGTCTATTATTAGTGTAGCCAAAAAAGGAGGCATGTTTATTTTAGTAGATGATGAAAAAAGAGAAAATGAAGGAGATTTGGTTATTTCAACATCAGACTCAAATGCAAAGAATATTAACTTCATGGCAAAATACGGGCGAGGCTTAATTTGTTTAGCACTTGACTCACTTCAAGCAAAAAGATTAAATTTATCTTTAATGTCTCCAGTAAATCAATCAAGAAATAAAACAGCTTTTACAATTTCAATTGAAGCAAAAAAAGGAATAACAACAGGTATATCTGCTAAAGATAGAGCGAAAACAATCAAAATTGCTTCAAAAAAAAATGTAAATAAAAATGAGATTGTTTCACCTGGTCACGTGTTTCCAATTATAGCCAAAGATGGTGGAGTGCTTGTTAGAGCAGGTCACACCGAAGCTTCTGTTGATATATCAAAATTAGCAAAAAAGAATAACTCTGCAGTAATTTGTGAAATTATGAATGAAGATGGAACTATGGCCAAAGGTAAGGATTTAAGTAACTTTGCAAAAAAACATAAGTTAAAAATTGGAAAGATAGAAGATCTGATCGCATATAGACTTAAAAAAGAAAAACTTATTAAACTTAAAAAGCAAAGCAAGATTGATGTAAAAAATCAAAAATATAATATTAGAATTTATGAGAATCTTTTAGATGGCTCAGAACATTTTGCATTAATAAAAGGTAAAATAAAAAAAGGTATTACTCCAAGAGTAAGAGTAATTTCATCTAATGTGGTCCAAAACTATCTAATAAATCAATCATTACCAAATTCATTTAATAAAACCCTAAATTATTTTAAAAAATATCAAAATTGTGTTTTAGTATTTATTAAAGACTCAAATCTAAAATCAGTAACTCAGACCTTAAAAGATTATAAAAACAAAAATTTTTATAAAAAAGGGAATGACAAGTTGATAAGAAATTATGGTATTGGAGCTCAAATTATTAAAGACTTAAAAATTAAAAACATGATATTAATCACCAAATCACCAAAAAAAGTTATTGGTCTTGATGGTTATGGTATAAAAATTACAAAACAGGAATTAATTTGATGAAAAAAAAATATTTAATTGTTGTAGCAGATTATTATAAAGATATTGCTGATGGCCTAATAAGCAGTGCTTTAAAAATAATTCCAAAAAAAAATATAATAAAAATTATTAAAGTACCTGGTGCTTTTGAAATTCCAGTTACAATCTCCAAAAATTTAAAAAAATTTGATGGTTTTTTAGCTTTGGGATGTGTAATTAAAGGTCAAACTCCACACTTTGATTTTATTTCTCAAGCTTCAACAGATGCCATAATGAAATTATCTATAGATAGTAAAAAACCTATTGGAAATGGAATAATAACCTGTCTAAATATGTCTCAAGCAAGAGCAAGAAGAAAAAAAGGTGCTGAAGCTGCAGATGCTGTGATTTCAGTTTTGTCTCAAAAATGAGAACTCATTATAATCCAAAAAATAACCCTAGAGTAATAATTATTCAGAAATTATACGGTAAATTTTATAATGAAGATGATGATTTAGATTTTCCAAAACATAGATTTAAAAAATTTATTAAAGATATTGTTTTAGGAACGATAGAAAGAAACGATCTAATTTTAGATGAATTAAATAATAAATTAGGTGATAAATTTGTATTTGAAAAATTAGACAAAGTTTTTCAAACAATTTTAAAGGCAGCAACTTATGAATTTATGTATAAGCCAAATTTATCTATTAATATAATTATTAAAGAATATTTAAATTCATCTAATTTTTTTCTTGAAGATTCACAAACAAAGTATCTTAATGCTTTATTAGACAACGTTGGAAAAAAATTAAGATCTAACAATGCATGAATTTGATCTAATAAATAATTATTTCTTTAAAATAGCTAAAAAAAATAAATCTGCTCTTAACTTAAACGACGATGTTTTTTTTGATAAAAAAAAAGGTGTTGTTATTTCTGTTGATACATACAATATTGGTACGCATTTTTATGATTTTAAATCCCCAGATTTAGTAATTAAAAAAATATTAAGATCATCAATTTCTGATTTAATTTGTAAAGGAGTAACACCAAAGTTTTATTTTATTTCTGGTTCAGGTAACAAAAAAACATTTACAAAAAATAATTTATATAAAATCTCAAAATCTCTTAGATCGGAACAAAATAAATTTAATATAGATTTATGTGGTGGTGACACAACTTCTTCAAACAAACTAAGTTTCACAATTACTTCTTTAGGATATTCGAATAAAATAATTTATCGTAACAAAGCTAAATCAAATGACGATATTTATGTTACTGGAAATTTGGGAGATAGTTATCTAGGACTCAAAGTATTAAGTAATAAGGCTAAATTTAGGAATAAAGACAAATTATTCTTTATAGAAAAATATTACAAACCAGATTTACCCATAAATTTAACAAAATATTTATTAAAATTTGCT
Organism: uncultured Pelagibacteraceae bacterium; assembly: GCA_902617805.1. Classification (GTDB taxonomy): domain Bacteria; phylum Pseudomonadota; class Alphaproteobacteria; order Pelagibacterales; family Pelagibacteraceae; genus Pelagibacter. Next base: position 52,427 of record CACMYF010000001.1, on the reverse strand, counting down.
AATTGCTCTATAGATGTTTCTGATGGATTAATTGACGATTTATCTAAAATGATTAATAGGCAAAATTTATCATTTCACCTTTTTGAAAATAAAATTCCTGTTTCAAAAAAATTAAGTAATTTGATTAAAAAACAAAGATTAAATAAAATTAATCTAATTTCTAACGGAGATGATTATCAAGTATTATTTACTGCAGATATTAAGAAAGCCAGAATCATTCAAAAGGCATCTAAAACAACTGGAATTAAAATAACTAAAATTGGTAAAATTGTATCTGGTAAAGATAGATCATTGATATTCGATAAAAAAGGCAAGCAAATACAAGCTAAATCCAAAGGTTATATTCATCAGTTTTAGAAGTTAATCGTTGTCTTTTCTATCTTTTTTTGTATTGTGCGGGCTTAAAAATTTAACAACCAACAACTTAAGGTTAATATGAGCGGAACAGTCGAAACAATACTATTATACACTATCGGAGCTGGTTTATTATCTATCGTTTATGGATTTTTAACTGGTAAAAATATTCTTAATTCAAGTGCTGGAAATGCAAAAATGCAAGATATTGCATCTGCAATTCAAATTGGTGCCAAAGCATACTTAGCAAGACAATACAAAACTATTGCTATTGTTGGTGCTGTAGTTTTAGTTATTGTAAGTATTGCATTTAGTCCGCTAGTAGGTCTAGGTTATTTAATAGGTGCCGCTTTATCTGGTATTGCAGGTTATGTTGGCATGTTAGTTTCTGTTGAAGCAAACGTAAGAACAGCAGAAGCATCAAGAAAAGGCTTAGCCCAAGGTCTTTCTGTCGCTTTTAAATCTGGTGCTGTAACTGGAATGTTAGTTGCTGGTTTAGCTTTATTAGCTATAGCTGTTTATTATTATATATTATTGAAATCTAATGTTGAAGAAAGAGAAATAGTTAATGCTTTAGTTGCATTGGGTTTTGGTGCATCATTAATTTCTATTTTTGCAAGATTGGGTGGAGGAATTTTTACGAAAGGTGCAGACGTAGGTGCTGACTTGGTGGGAAAAGTTGAAGCTGGAATTCCAGAGGACGATCCTAGAAACCCTGCAGTGATAGCAGATAACGTTGGTGACAACGTAGGAGATTGTGCTGGTATGGCTGCCGATTTATTTGAAACATATGCTGTTACAATTGTTGCAACAATGGTTTTATCTTCAATTTTCTTTGTTGGAGATCTCAATATGATGATTTACCCTCTATCAATTGGTGCTGCATGCTTGTTAACATCTATTGTTGGAACATTTTTCGTTAAACTTGGAAAAAGTAATAATGTAATGAATGCTTTGTACAAAGGATTTGTTGTCTCTGCAGTAGCATCTTTAGTAATTTTATGGCCTGTTACAGATCACGTAATTGGTTTTACAAATGAGTACACAATAAATGATAAGACATTTAATGGAATGGATCTATATTACTGTGGTGTCATAGGTTTAGTAATTACTGGATTATTAATTTGGATTACTGAATACTATACAGGAACAAGTTATAGACCAGTTAAATCTGTTGCTTTATCATCAACAACTGGTCATGGCACTAATGTTATTCAAGGGCTAGCTGTATCTATGGAAGCAACTGCAATACCAGCATTAATAATTGTTGCTGGAATTCTTATTACAAATTCTATTGCTGGACTTTTTGGTATTGCTATTGCAGTAACTACTATGCTTGCCTTAGCAGGAATGGTTGTTGCACTAGATGCATACGGACCAGTTACTGATAATGCTGGTGGTATAGCAGAAATGTCTAATCTTGATAAAAAAGTTAGAAAAACTACAGACGCTTTAGATGCAGTAGGAAACACAACTAAAGCTGTTACAAAAGGTTATGCAATTGGGTCTGCTGGTTTAGGAGCTTTAGTTTTATTCGCTGCTTACACAGAGGACATCAAGCATTTTTCAAAAGAAGCAGGATCTGCATTAGAAGGAATTGTGGTTACTTTTGATTTATCTAACCCTTATGTTGTCGTTGGTTTATTAATTGGCGGCATGTTACCTTATCTTTTTGGTTCAATGGGTATGCAAGCTGTTGGAAGAGCAGGTGGCGCAGTTGTAGTTGAAGTAAGAAGACAGTTTAAAAGATTCCCAGGTATTATGAAAAGAAAACAAAAACCTGATTATGCAAAATTAGTAGATTTACTTACTGTAGCTGCGATTAAGGAAATGATTATTCCTTCATTGTTACCAGTACTATCACCTGTGGTTTTATATTTTATAATTCTATCAATAGGAGGGCAAGTTGCTGCATTAGCTGCAGTGGGTGCAATGTTATTAGGAGTTATAATAACAGGATTATTTGTTGCAGTTTCAATGACAGCTGGTGGTGGAGCTTGGGATAATGCAAAAAAATATATTGAGGACGGCAATCATGGTGGAAAAGGATCTGAGGCACATAAAGCAGCTGTAACAGGCGATACAGTTGGTGATCCTTACAAAGATACCGCAGGTCCTGCTGTGAACCCAATGATTAAAATTACTAATATAGTTGCTTTATTACTTTTAGCAGTTATTGCTGGGTAATTTGTCTACGTTTTTTGGCCCTCTGTCCAAGAGGGTCATTAATTTTCTGTCTCATACTAGACATAAAATCATATATAAATGAGTTTTTTCTAAATCCTGATTGAGTTGTCGCTTCAACAACTTTAATATTTTTCATGTCATCTTTGTTATAAAATTCTTTTTTTTTTAAAATACCATAACTATCTATTTCTAAAACCAAAACATCATTTTTAAATATTTTCATTCTACCCAAATTACTTAATTTAGATTGAGTTTGTTTTCTTTCAATGTAAATCCAAACATCATTATCAAATTTACTCGTAGTTGAAGGGTTACCTAAAATTTTTTTAATATCATTTATATTAGTTTTGTTAACTATCAATTTTGCTTGTTTTTTTTCCAAGTAAGGCACCCCATGATGTTTTACCACAGGATTTAATGAACAATTTGTAACTATAAAAGAAATTAAAATTATATATAATATTTTAAACATGGCTGAAAATTATCTTTATATTTATAACAATTTAATAAATTACACTAGAAATAAAGATTTATATAAGAATCTTAATAGAGATGACACTTTTTCTGATCGTTTAACATTGTTTTTATTACATTTTTCTTTTTTTTTAAAAAACTTTAAAAATGATGATAATAAGAAAATTTTACAAGAAATTTATGACTTTAACTTTCGACAGCTAGAATTAAGCATTAGAGAAATTGGATATGGCGATCAATCTATAAATAAAAAAATGAAAAATTATATAAATTTATTTCATTCAATGATTTCAGAAATTCATTTTTGGGACACTCTTTCAAGGTCAGAAAAAACTAAAAAATTTTCAATTTTTTTGAGTGATTTTCACAATATTGATGATTTGCTTGATTATTTTGATGAATTTAACTTAAATTTATCAAAAAAAACTTTGAATTCTTATTTAAAAAGTGTAAGTAACCCATAATTATGGCTGTACCAAAACGTAAACAAACCCCTTCCAGAACTGGAATGAGAAGAGCTCAAACAATGAAATTTTCAACTAAAAATATAGTTGAAGATAAGAAATCAGGTGAATATAGACTTTCTCATCATCTAGACCTTAAAACAGGTATGTATAAGGGAAGACAAGTTTTAGACCCAAAAGAATAGTATATTATAATCTATTAAAATGTCAGAATTGATAAAAATTGCAGTTGATGCAATGGGTGGTGACGGATCACCAAAGAAAATAATAGATGGTATTATTTTAAATCATTCAAAAAACAAAAGAAATTTTTTTAAAATTTTTGGTGATAAAAACAAGATAGATCACATAATCGACGGAAAAATTTCTAAAGAATTTTTTGAAATTATCCACACAGAAAAAAAAATTGAAAGCACAGATAGTCCTCTAGAAGGAGCTAAAAGAGGTAAAGATACAAGTATGTGGCTTGCCATTCAAAGTGTTAAGGATAAGAAAGCAGATATAGTAATATCGGCTGGTAATACAGGCGCATTATTGGTTGTTTCAAAATTAAATTTAAAAATGATTGAAAATATAGACAAACCTGCTTTGTCTGCTTTATGGCCAAACAAAAAAGGAATGAGTGTTGTACTAGATTTGGGTGCAAATATTGAGTGTAGTTCAAAAAATTTATCAGACTTTTCTATAATGGGTGCTTCTTTATACACCTCGCTTTATCCAAATGATAAACCAAATGTAGCATTATTAAATATCGGTTCAGAAGAATTAAAAGGAAATGAGACAATAAAAGAAACTTACCAATTATTAAATGAAAAAAAATCAGATAATTATAACTTTGCTGGTTACATTGAGGGAAATCATCTTATGGATGGAGAGGTTAATGTAATAGTTTCAGACGGTTTTACAGGAAATGTTGCATTAAAAACTGCAGAGGGTACTGCGAATTTTATAACAAGCGAATTAAAAAATGCGATGACAGGTACATTAATAGGTAAAATTTCATCTTTATTAAATATATCAAACTTAACAAAATTTAAGAAAAGGCTAGATCCAAGACTATATAATGGAGCAATTTTTATTGGTTTAGACTCTCCAGTTGTTAAAAGTCATGGTGGAACTGACTATATTGGCTTTTCAAACTCTCTAGATGTTTGTCATAGAATTGTAAAAGGCAATTTGATAGAAAAGATTAAGCAAAATATTTAATATGAGAATTAATTTAACTAAAAAAGACTTAGTTAATTTGGTTTATATGCAGCTTGGTTTTTCAAAACAAATATCAGAAAATTTAATTGAGGATTTTTTATCAACTATAGTTACTAACATCAAGAACGAAAAAAAATTAAAATTATCTAAATTTGGAACTTTTTCTATAAGACAAAAAAAGTCTAGGATTGGTAGAAACCCAAAAACTAAAGAAACAAAAGTAATTTCAAGCAGAGACGTTGTATTGTTTAAGCCATCAAAGGAATTTAAAGAATTTGTTAATTTAAAGGATAATGGATAAATCAAATAGCGCTTACAAAACTATTGGTGAAGTAGCTAGAATATTAAATCTTAAATCAAATGATAAAGGAGCTTTACCAACACACGTCATTAGATTTTGGGAAACTCAATTTAAACAAATTAAACCAATGATATTAAATTCTAATAGAAGATATTATGATGAGAAAACAATAAATCTTCTTAAAAAAGTTAAATTTTTACTTAAAGATCAAGGTATGACAATAAAGGGTGTAAAAAAAATATTAAATAATGAAGATTCTTTAAAGCTTGACGAAATTGCAGATAAATCTATAAGAACTGAAAATTTAAGAAATAAGTTATTAAAAATTTCTAATAAATTAAAAGAATTAAAAAATGGCAAAAAAAACGCACGTTAAGGTAAGAATGGTTCCAGAGGCTAAACCTGATAGCCCTTACTTCTATTATGTAAAAAAACCTGCTGGAGGCGAGAAGGCCAAAGTTAAACTTTCAGCAAAGAAATACAATCCGGATACTAGAAAACACGAAATGTTTGTGGAAAAAAAGCTTCCACCCCACAGTAAGTAATTATTTTTTTTTAAAGTTTCTCTTTTCGTAATCGATATAAGACAAAATCATATTTTTCCATATACGATTAGTAATTTTAGGATCAATCTTTAATTTTTTAGATTTTGAGTGAATTTTTTTAAGTATAAAATTGATACGCTTTTTATCTACTATTTCTTTTTTAAATTCTTTAAGCTTTAAAACTTCTTTTACAAGATTTGTTCTATATTTAATTAAAGATAATAACTTATTATCTAACTTATCCAATTTAGATCTTATTATTTCTAATTTTTTTTTGTTTTTAGGCGACATTTAATTTATTGGTTTAATTAATAATTATTATATTTATTTAATCATGTATAGTCAGAATTATTCTTTAAATTCTCAATTAAAAATATGGATGATCACCTTATTAGTGATGATAGTGCTTATTATTTTAGTAGGGGGTTTAACTAGATTAACAGACTCTGGACTATCTATTACTAGTTGGGAACTTTTTATTGGCTCATTACCCCCTTTAACAAATAATAAATGGATAGAATATTTTGATCTCTATAAAACAATACCTGAATTTAAAGAGCAAAATTTTAATATGACTTTAAATGAATTTAAAATTATTTTTTGGTGGGAATGGGTGCATCGTCAATTGGGAAGATTAATTGGTCTAACTGTTCTTTTTCCAATGATCTATTTTACAATTAAAAATGGTTTTTGGATTTTAAAAGAATATTCAATTATTTTTTTCTTAGTATGTTTTCAAGGATTTATTGGATGGTACATGGTATCAAGTGGATTAATTGATAGGATTGATGTTAGTCATTATAGATTATCGCTTCACTTAGTTACTGCTTTTATCATTTTGTCTATAGTTTTTTGGAAATATTTAAATCTAACTGATATAAAAATTAATCATATTAATATTCAATTAAACCCAATTAAATTTTTTCTTTTATTATTATTTTTACAACTAATAATTGGAGCATTTGTGTCTGGGATGGATGCAGGAAAAATTTATAATACTTGGCCTTTAATGGGCTCATCATATTTCCCAGATGACAGTGTAATCAATGATTTGTTTAATCTTACAGTATTTGATGATCAATCACTTGTTCAATTTATTCATAGAAATTTAGCATATTTAATTGTCATAATATATTTTTACATGCTTTATTTTGTTTTAAAAAATGGAAATATAAATTTAAGAATGCCAATTTTCGTTATTGGAATTTCTTTATTGGTTCAAATTATTTTGGGAGTTCTTACAATTTTATCTGGAGTAAAAATGATTTATGCATCTCTACACCAGATAAATTCTATTTTAATAATACTTTCAACATTGTATTTTCTTTATATTGTAAAATATAAAGAGCCTAATTATTAGTTCCTATTTGTAGACATTAAAACTCAATTTAGCTTACAGCTTTTAAATTACCTTTTGAAGATTTATTCAATGCTTGATCAAGATCCTCAATAATATCATCGATGTGTTCAATACCGATACAAAGTCTTACATAACTTTGTGTAACACCTGATGCAGCTAGTTCTTTCTCATTTAATTGACTATGAGTTGTACTTGCTGGATGAATTGCTAAACTTCTAGCATCACCAATATTAGCTACGTGATAGAACATTTTTAAAGACTCGATAAATTTTTTACCAGCTTCAATCCCACCTTTAAGCTCAATACCAATCATTGGTCCATTTCCACCTTTAAGGTATTTTTTTGCTCTATCGGCAATAGGTTTATCGTGTTCTGTAGAATAAATAACTTTTGTAACTTCTTTATGTTTTTTAAGAAAATCAACTACATATTCAGCGTTAGCGCAATGTTGTCTCATTCTTAAAGCAACCGTTTCAAGTCCTTGAATTATAGCAAAAGCATTATCTGGTGCCAGAGCTGATCCTAAGTCTCTCAATAAACAAACTCTTGCTCTAACAGCAAAGGGAACATTAGCGCCGGTTAATTCTGGTACAGCTTTTCCCCAAATAACACCACCATAACTTGCATCCGGTTCGTTAAATAATGGTTGTCTCTTTGGATCTGCGGTCCAATCAAAGTTACCACTATCAACTATACTACCCGCTACAGCTGTCCCATGACCACCTATATATTTTGTGAGTGAATGTATTACCACAGCAGCTCCATGTTCTATTGGTTTACAAATCACAGGTGATGCAGTGTTATCTATTATTAATGGTATATTATATTTCCTTCCAATATCAGAAACTTCCTTAATTGGAAAAACTCTTAAATATGGATTTGGTAGAGTTTCACCATAAAAAGCTCTAGTTTTATCATCTATTAACTTTTCAAAATTTTCAGGATTACTTGGATCTGCATATCTTATCTCTATACCAAGCTTACTAAGTGTATGTGTGAATAAAGATACCGTTCCACCATAAAGGTCAGTTGAACTAACTATATTGTCTCCTGCTTGAGCAACATTTAGTACAGCAAAAGTTGAGGCAGTTTGTCCTGAAGAAACAGTTAAACATGCAAGTCCTCCCTCAAGTGCAGCTACTCTTTTTTCCAACACATCATTTGTTGGGTTCATTATACGAGTATAGATGTTACCAAATTCTTTTAGAGCAAAAAGGTTAGCAGCGTGCTCTGTGTTGTTAAATTGGTATGATGTTGTCCTATAAATTGGAACAGCTACGGCGTTCGTTGCTGGGTCACTTCTATAGTCACCACCGTGGATAGCTATAGTTTCAGGGTTATTTCTTTTTTTAGTCATTTTACTCCTTTTTTAGTGCTTCAACATTATGTTAGGCGCACAATACAGTTCAAATGCCTACCGATTTTATTAATTTTATGAAATTTCCTTTTTAGCAGTTATAAGCCCGCAATAGGATCAAATCGGCAAGTAATTTCTAGCATATAAGCTACATAATTCAAGCTAAATATAAAATTGACTTTGTAATTATTAATAGTATTAATCCTCGCACAATGACAAAATTCACTAAAAAAGACCAATTAAATTCATCTTGGTATGAAATAGACGCGAAGAATGCAGTAGTTGGAAGATTAGCAACTGTTGTTTCCAATATCATAAGAGGCAAGAACAAAACTACATACACACCTCATATGGATGATGGTGACTTTGTTGTTGTTAAAAATATTGAACAAGCAAAATTTACTGGAAAAAAATTTCAAGATAAAAAATATTACAGACACACTGGTCATCCAGGTGGAATTAAAGTTACAACACCTGAGAAACTACATGAAAAAAAACCTGGAGAAACTTTAAAAATGGCAGTTAAAAGAATGTTACCTGGTGGAGTATTGGGGAGAAAACAACTAACAAAATTAAAAATTTATGCAGGAAATGAACACCCGCATTCAGCACAAAATCCGATTGTAATAGAGTTAGATAAATTAAACAGTAAAAATATAGCTAGAAACTAAGATGGAAAATACTCAATCAGCATCAAAATCTCCAAAATTAAAATTAGATTTTAAAGATAGTAAATACGCTACTGGTAGAAGAAAAACATCAATAGCAAAAGTTTGGTTAAAAAAGGGTTCTGGCAAAATTTATGTAAATGGTAAATTATTTAGTGATTACTTTGCTGACGAAACTCATAAAATGCAAATTACAAGACCTTTTGAGATTATTAATCAGGCTACTGATTATGATGTAAGATGCAGTGTAAAAGGAGGAGGACCTACAGGCCAAGCAGGGGCAATGGTTCACGGTATTTCAAAAGCTTTAGTGTTATTTGATGAAAATCTAAAAGCCACCTTAAAAACAGAGAAACTTACTACCAGAGACTCAAGGGCAGTTGAAAGAAAAAAACCTGGTAGAAGAAAAGCTAGAAGAAGCTTCCAATTCTCTAAAAGATAATTTTTTTTTAATTTTTAACTGTTATAATAAAAAATGCCTAAGCTTAACGCATTAGTTGCTGGATCAACTGGATATATTGGTGTTCAATTAATTAAATTATTAGTTAAACACAAATATATTAATATTAAATACCTTTGTGGAAACTCTTCTGTGGGTAAACACGTCAAATTCTACGATAAATCTTTATCTAAATATAAATTACCAAAAATTTTAAAATTTAATAAAAAATTATTAAAAGACGTTCATGTTATTTTTACAGCACTTCCAAATGGGGAAGCACAGGATATATCTAAACATTTAAGCAAAAATCATACTCTAATAGATCTTGCTGCAGATTTTAGATTAGAAAAAGCTTCTGATTATTTAAAGTGGTATAAACAAAAACATCGAGCAACTAATTTGATAAAAAAAAGTATTTATTTGCTTCCTGAAATTAATAGAAAAGAGATTAAAAAATATAATATTATTTCATGCCCAGGATGTTATCCAACATCAATATTGCTTCCTTTATTTCCTTTATTTAAGAAAAATTTAATTAAATTAAATAATATAATAATTGATTCAAAATCTGGATATTCAGGCGCTGGTAGAGGAGTTCACAAAAAGTATAAAGATAAAAATCTATATGAATCTTTAAGTGCTTATGGAGTCGGTTTTCATCGTCACAATTCTGAAATAGATCAAATGTTAAGAAAATTTACTAAGAAAAAATTTCAATTTAGTTTTACTCCTCACTTATCACCAATGTTTAGAGGCATTCTAAGTACTATATATGTTGATTTAGAAAATAATATTTCACAAACAAAAGTATTAAAAACATTGATTAGTTTTTATAAAAATGAAAGTTTTGTGAAAATATTAAAGTCTGGCAAATTGTTAAGCACCAATGACGTAATAAATACTAACAATTGTTATATTTCAGTGTGTAAATCTAAATATAGTAATAAAATAATCATTCTATCTGCTATTGATAATTTAATTAAAGGTGGGGCAGGTCAAGCTGTACAAAATTTAAATAATAAATTTAATTTTCCTGAAAAGACTGGATTAAAATGAGAATATTTATAATAATTTTTTTTTCATTAATATTAGCCAATTGTTCTTTAAACAAAGATTCTCAATATTGGACAGAAAATTCTATTGAAAATAAAAATAATCAAAAAAAATTAAATGAAATATTAAAAAAGGCAGATGATATAACGTCAATGACATTAGAGGAATATGAGATTTATATAGATGACTATACAAAAAAAAGTAAATATCCAGATATAAGCAAATGAGTAAATTAATTAATATTGCAGTAGTAGGACTTGGTCAGGTAGGCAATTATTTGCTAAACGAACTAAATACAAAAAAGAAAGATATTGAGCTTAAAACAAGTAAAAAAATAAATGTAGTTGCTGTATCTGCAAGAAGTATTAATAAAAAACGAAAATTTAAAGTTAATAAAAAAATATTTTACAAAAATCCTTTAGAAATTTTTAAAAAAAATAACATTGATATATTGTTTGAGGCTATAGGTTTATCGGATGGAATTTCTAAAAAGGTTGTAGAAACTGCTTTAAAAAATAAAATCCATGTTATTACACCTAATAAAGCTTTAATATCAAAACACGGTAATGAGTTAGCAAAACTTGCAGAAAAAAATAAGGTTAATTTGGAATTTGAAGCATCAGTTGCTGGAGGTATCCCAATATTAAGATCTATTAAAGAAGGATTAGCAACAAATAAAATATCAAAAGTTTATGGAATTCTGAATGGTACCTCAAATTATATTTTATCTGAAATGGAGAATTCAAATGAAAATTTTGCTGATGTTTTAAAAAAAGCACAGATACTTGGTTATGCTGAACCTGGTAATCCTAAATTAGACTTAAATGGTTTTGACGCATTTGCAAAAGTTAGAATTTTGTCTGCTTTAGCCTTTAACAGTAAAATTTCAAAACATAAATGTTTAATGGAAGGAATAGAAAAAATTGAATTAAAAGATATTAAAATTGCAAATCAATTAGATTTAAGAATAAAGCTGCTGGGAATTTCTGAATTAAAGAATAATCATCTTTTTGAAACCGTTCATCCATGTTTGGTTAGTAAAAAATCTTATATTGGTAATGTTAACGGTGTAATGAATGCAGTGATTCTGCAAGGTAAACCTGTTGGGGAAAGTGTATTGCAAGGGGAGGGAGCTGGTCCAGGTCCTACTTCTTCATCATTACTTTCTGATTTATTATCAATTTTGCGTGGAAATATAAAAAAACCTTTTGGTGTTAGTGTTTCTAAGCTTAAATCTTTAAAGCCATATAATGTAAATAATTATGTAAATTCATTATATTTAAGATTTGAAGTAAAAGATAAGCCTGGTGTATTATCCGAAATAACCAATCGTTTAGCTAAATACAAAATTTCAGTTAAAAGGCTAATCCAGACACCTGATAAGAAAAACAATAAAGCAACAATAGTTATTATAACTCATAAAACAACTGAAACTAATATTCATAATTGCTTGTCTATTTTCAAAAAAAATAAAAATATTTTAAAAACACCAACATTAATTAGATTGCTTGGTTAATGGAAATTTACTTAAAACTTTTTGAAGTTTTATTTCCGGTATTCCTAATAGTAGGTCTTGGATATCATTTAGGTAAAAAAAATCCTGATTTTGATACATCATTTATAACTACATACGCTGGTAATTTTGGAACTCCAGCTCTAGTTATTTTTGCTATTACTGCAGGTGGAGTGACTTTTGAGTTATTTAGTGAATATTTTGGTTACGCAATTATCTTATTAACATTATTTGGGATTGTAGGTTTAATTTTTCTTATTCTTATGAAGAAAGATTATATTCGTGAATTACCAACTTTTATCTTACCGAATACTGGAAATATGGGTATTCCGATTTGTTTATTTGCCTATGGTGAATTAGGAATGGGTATAGCCGCTGCAATTTCATCTCTTATTGTTTTACTCCACTTTACTTTAAATATTTTTTTAGCAAAAAGAGCCTTTGATTTTAAAACAATATTAAAAAGTCCATCATTTTACGCAATTTTAATAACAGTACTCTTTTTGTATTTTGAAATTCCATTTCCTCAATTTGTATTAAATACTGTAATGCTTTTAGCTTATGGAATGATTGTAATGATCCTTATGTCGTTAGGTGTTGCTCTTACGCAAATGAAAGTATTTTCTTTTAAAGATGCATTAATAACTTCTTTTGGAAGAGTAATATTAGGTCCTATTATAGGATTTGCTGTTATAAAATTTTTTAATTTATCAGGTATACCAGCTGGTGTTCTGTTAATTCAGTCTTGCATGCCTAGTGCAATTTTGTGTTATTTGATTGCGCACATGTATTCTCCTAAAGAAATTGTAGATAATATATCTAGCACAATTGTAGTATCTACAATCATGTCCTTATTCACAATTCCGATTACATTATTCTTTGCTTTAAAATACTTCTATTAAGAGATATCCTTCTTTTATGAAGGCTATAATTTTAAATGCATCCGCTTGGATGATTGTTCCTGTAATGGATGCTTTTGCTAAATATTTAAGCTCATCTATGGATGTTTTGCAGATAACGTGGGCAAGATATTTTTTTACTGTAGTCTTTACATTATCCCTAATGCTTATCTTTTATAGGCATTCATTAGTTTGGACGAAAAAACCAGCCCTTCAATTAATTAGAGGATTAATTTTTGTTTTTTCTACTTATTTATTCTTTTATGCAATATCGGAAATTTCACTTCCTAAAGCTTTAACCTTGGCTTTTGTTGCTCCAATTTGTGTTACAGCCTTATCTCCATTTTTTTTAAATGAGAAAGTAGGGGTGAAGAGGTGGACTGCTGTATCATTAGGATTTATTGGAACTTTAATTGTAATCAGACCTGGCTTTATAGAACTTAATTTAGCAACCATGGCTGCTTTAGGTAATGGAATTTGCTATGGGTTTTATCTTATTATCACGAGAAAGCTCAGCACGTCTGACAATCCTCTTTTAACCCTTTTACTATCGGGTTTAATAGGAACCATTATAATTAGTCTATTTATGCCCTCTGTTTGGGTTAATCCTACGTCAAATCAGTGGATTTTAATGGCTTTAATCGGCCTTATAGCCTCTGTAGCGCATCTTTTTCTCATATTATCACTAAAATACGCTGATGCTTCTAAATTAGCTCCTTTGGGCTATACAGAGATAATTACCAATATACTAATTAGTTATTATTTCTTTCATGAATTGCCAGATAACTGGACTTATTTAGGTTTATTTATCATTGTTCTCAGTGGTCTATATATTTCTAGAAGAGAATATTTGCTTACTCGTTCTAATTAATAGTAAATAAATAGTTACTAATATATAATATAATACATTAATATATACTATTAAAATACTGTAATTATTATATTTTTTAATACTTAATATATAGATAAATTAATAAAAATTATCAAAAAAAATACTATTATCTTAAATAAATAAAGTCACAAATAGCAATATTAATAAAGAAAATAAACAATAATACTTAAAAGTGTTTAATACCAATGGTTTTATTAGCTAATTAATCACAAAATTAAAAATTATTATTTTTATAAGTGGGTAGGGGAACAAAAATTTTTAAAAATTCTATAAAAATTGAAACTAAATTTAGCTTTGGTATCATTGAAAAGTAGAGCAATGCAGTTATAGAATATATGTTTTAAACGGCCATAGAGGTGCTTTATTTTGTTATATCTCGATATATAGTGCAACTGAAGGGTGTATAACACTATTCATGATAAAATACGCTTAAATATTGAAAAAACATTGATTTTACTTGTCTTTTTGACGATAAAATAGTCCAAAAAAGCCACTAAATATCAACTTTTTCAGATCTTAATAAACGCAGTTTTGTCTTAATTCCACCTCTGCCTGAGTACCCACCAAGGCCTCCATCGGACCGAATTACTCTATGACATGGTATTTTGGGGGCATATGGGTTTTTTCCACATGCATTAGCTACAGCACGCGCTGATTTAGGTCTTTTTATAGCTATTGCTACCTGTTTATAGGTTTTAACAGTGCCTTTTGGTATAGTTTTAAGGTAATTCCAGACTTTTAATTGAAATTTAGTACCTTTCATCAATAAAAATTTAAAATAATGAAGCAGACTATGAAGAAAACAGTTAAAATTGAAAGATAAATAGTTTCCAGTGTTTTTCCAGATTTTCTATAATTAATAAAGCTTAATATTGCAAAACCAAAAGATGTTATTAAGAAATATATAGGTTCAATTACTCCATCTATGCCCATTTTTAAATAATATTTCATTCTTCTTGTCCTCACAATGTCATTAATTGTCCTTACAATTTATAAAATTATTTTATTTGACATTATAAAACACTTGATATATTACTAACGATAATTAATTGTTATCGATAGTAATCATATGAGTGAGTTAACTACAGATCTAAAATCTCTACATGAGGCAACATTAAATAACCTCAAAAACTCTAAGGCAAATAATACTTTAAGAGCTTATAAGTCTGATTTTAAAGACTTTGGTGCTTTTTGTGCTAAGCATGGATTAAATTCATTACCAACTGAACCAAAAACAGTTTCCTTATACCTAACCTATTTATCTAAAAACTCAAAAATAAGTACTTTAAGAAGAAGATTGGTTTCTATAAGCATGGTACACAAACTGAAAGGATATTATCTTGATACCAAACATCCAATCATAGTTGAAAATCTAATGGGAATAAGAAGAGTCAAAGGAAGTATTCAGAAAGGTAAAAAACCATTATTAATCAATCATTTAAAATTAATTATTGATACAATAAATGAACAAAGAACTGAAGAAATTAGAAGATTAAGAGACAAATCATTAATATTAATTGGCTTTGGAGGTGGCTTTAGAAGAACTGAGCTCATTTCAATTGATAATGAGGATTTAGAATTTGTTCCTGAAGGGCTTAAAATTAACATTAAAAGATCAAAGACTGACCAATTTGGTGAAGGAATGACTAAAGGAATACCCTACTTCAATAATGAAATTTACTGTCCAGTCACAAATTTAAAAAAATGGTTAAAAATTTCCAAAATTAAGTCTGGACCTATTTTTAGAGGCTTTTCTAGAGGTCTATCATTAAGAAATAAAAGATTAACTGATCAATCTGTGGTTTTATTAATAAAAGATTATTTGAACTTAGCTGGAATCGAAAATAAAAATTTTGCTGGTCATAGTTTAAGGTCAGGTTTTGCAACAGTAGCTGCTGAATCTGGAGCAGATGAAAGAAGCATAATGGCTATGACAGGTCATAAAACAACTCAAATGGTAAGAAGATACATTAAAGAAGCAAATATATTTAAAAATAATGCATTGAATAAAGTAGAATTATAATTAATTTTTTTGAATAATAACTTGATGCCAAACAGTTAATTTAGAGATATTAGAAATATTTTTCTTAATGAAATTATTTATTGAAGTTGAGGGATTTTTTTTAAGATCTTTATAATACCACCACAAATAATCATCTAAAACTAAGAAACCACCATTTTTTAATGAATTCCAGGAATTAATTAAATCAATTTTAACCTGATCAGAGGAATGATCACCATCAATATAAATTAAATCAAAATATTTATTATTTTGTTTAAAAAATTCATTGGATGTCATTTTATGCTTAGTTAAATGATTATTTGATTGATAAAATTCAGTATTTAAATCAAAATTCTTTTCTATTAAATTAAAATCAACAATATTATGTTCATCACTTCCAGACCAAGTATCAACACAAGTTATATTGCAATAATTAAAATTTTTTAAAAAAAAAATTGCGCTTCTTCCTTCATAAGAACCGATTTCAAGCACGTCTTTAATATTTTTTGTATTTTTAAAATTATTTGTCAAATAATTAAGATTATTACAAAACCATTTTTCATTATAATTTACACTTTCAAATTTATCATAAATGAAATGTTCTATTTTTTTTGATTTTTTCTTAGTTTTGTAATTAGGTAAAAAGTTTCTTATGTAATTTACAATCATAAATAACGGTGATCCAATTAATATTAAACGATATAAATTTTTAAAAAATTTTGTCATGAACTAGAGTAAAGTCGCTTTATTACCTAGAGATATATCTACAAAATACTTAGAAACTTTAGTTTCATTAAAAAGCTTAAAATATTTTTTCTTACCATTTCTTGCAATTTTAATTCTAATTTTATCCTTACTTGAATAAAATTTAATTTTATCAGCTAAATCATTTATATTATTATAAAAAATAATTTCATTTTTATTAAAAAAGTCTTTCATTTGAACCTTTTCATCAATAAAGGTAAGTAAACCATTTCCCATTATTGAGGCAATTCTATTACTTGAATAGTATTTGGTTGGTTTTCCCCTACTTAAGTTAAGACCCATTTTTGAATTAATTAATGCGTTGTTGAATTCATTACCCCAAATAGGTTGTTTATTTGAAAAACCGTAAAAATCGTATTTTATATTAGGAATTTTTTTGACTAAATTATCTAAAAAATTAATTCTTTCATCTTCGACACCCTCCTTAAGAGTTGCCCTATTAACTCCATGACTCATCGCGTAAAATAAATCGTTTTTAGGTTTCATTTTAAAAACATCGAAACTTTCAATATTATTATCAACAGGAACAAAGAAAAAATTAAAATTTTTTTTGTCAATTTTATCATTAAGCACTGATGGATCAGTAGTAATAAAATTATGATCTACAAATTCAGAATACTGCAGAATATTTGAAATATTTTTTTTTGAGTAATTAAGACTTGGCATTATTGGATCCTCATTCCATTGAGATAAAATAAGATTTTTATTTAATGATTTAAATTCACTTAATGTGTCTAATTCAATATTTTTTGTATGTCCAAAAAAAATAACATCAGGATTGTAATTTTTAAAAGTATCAATTAAAAATTTTTGAAAATTACTTCTATTAGGAATTAAACTAAATGACTTGTTATTTCTTAGATAATCTCTATCACTAATTTCTAAAACATCATGACCATTTCTTACAAAACCATTTGTGAATTTTTTACCTAAAGAAATATTGTATAATCTGTGATTAAGTTTCTGACCTTGATTATATAAATTTATTATTTTTAATTTTTTTTTAATTAGGTTTACATTAAAAAAAGGAACACAACTTTCTCGTATTTGATCAATTAGCTTAGTATTTTCACTAATCAGATGTTTAATGTTCTTTCTACCTAATGATTGTAATTTTTTTCTTTTTTTTCTATCTGTTATTAATTTTTTTATTTCTAAGTAAAGTTCGTTAGAATTAAGACTTTTTAAAATAATAGCGCTATCAGTTGTTTCTTTTAATCCCCCCCTATTACTAATAATTGTTGCACATCCTCTGGATGTTGCTTCTAAAGATGTTCTTCCAAATGGTTCTTCCCATCTTGATGGAACAATAGCTATTTCTGATCGATTTAAAATATTTAAGGTTTTTTTATGATTAACAAATCCAAGTTCTACGTGTCTTGAATGATTAATATAAATATTTCTTCTATCTTCATCACCTAATGAATAAGCATTCCATGCTGGATAGTCGTTCAGTATTTTTATTATAGCTTCTTTAAAAATATCATAACCTTTAGAATAATTTAATCTACCTACAAATATTATATTTTTATTCTTCTTTATTTTTTTTTGTTTATTTACACTTGGATAAACAATTTCGGTTTTGGTTTTTAGTTTTTTATCTATATCTAAAAAAAATCTATCTCTAACCCATTCACTAACAAATATTATTTTTTCAACTATTTCTAATATTTTGAGTCTTTCTTGAACTGTTTTTGATCCTTTCATTGATATCGGATCATTATGAAAATAAAAAATAAACTTAGATTGAACTTTATTTATTAATTTAAATAATAGCTGTGGCCTATTATGAATTTCCACAAGGTCAAAATTATTAAATATTAGTTCTCTATTTAACTTTTCAGCATATTCATTTGTTGTACTTTTTAATTTTGATTTTAAATTTTTTAAATTTATATTTTTATAATTATTAGTTAAATAATCTTTAGACTTAGTATGGCCATAAATAATATTTGTTTTTTTATATTTTGATTTTTTATAAAACTCAGAAACCCACAGTGATGCCGCTGATGCCTTATCAAATGTATAGTTCTCTTTGTATGGTAATATAGTGGCTATCTTAAGATTTTTTTTTTTTAAAATCATATATAAGTCTTAATCTCTCTTTTCTATCGTTTTTTAACTTATATTCAAATGAAAGTGCTTTTGATTTTGAATAGAATTTTTTTTTATAAACAAGTTCCCATTTATAACCCCTAGTTGATTTGGCACCTAAATTTGAATTATGTTTTATTAATCTATTATCTAAATTATTAGTATAACCAACATATGATTTGCTACGATATCCTTTTAAAGTATTGATTAAATATACGTAATAAACCATAAAAAATAATATATATTATGGCGGTCCCTAGGGGAATCGAACCCCTCTTTCGAGGATGAAAACCACGTGTCCTAACCGATAGACGAAGGGACCAATTTGCTGCTTTTTATTGTAAAAAAAACAATTAATCAAGCATATCATTACAAATTTTGTTTTAGTTTTATTACCTTTTTTAGACCTGATGATTTATGAGTCACTAAAGTCTCTGAAACGAAATCCTTACCTTGTATTTCAATACCCGCTACCAAATCGCTAGAAGTAATTCCTGTCGCACAAAAAATTGAATCACCTGAGACAATTTCATTTAATTCATATTTTTTTGTTAGATCATTTATACCCATTTTTTTTGCTCTTGCTTTATCTTTTTCTGTTTTAAATAAAAACCTACCTTGAAAGTTACAATTAAATGCGTCCAAAGCAGCTGCAGCAAGAACACCTTCTGGACCACCCCCAGTGCCTAAAAAAATATCAACATGATATTTTTCTTCGGTAACTAGCAAGGCTCCTGAAACATCACCATCAGTAATTAATTTTAAATTAACTTTTAATTTCTTTAACTCATCTATAATTTCTTTATGTCTTGGTCTATCCAGAATACACGCAGTTAAATTTTCTGGATTCTTATTTAAATAATCGCTTAGGTTCGAAATATTTTGCTTTACTGTAAAATCTAAATCAATAACTTTTTTTTCATTAACTCTGGTAGAGATTTTTTCCATATAAGTTTCTGGAGCTTTAAATAAATTATTTTTTTCAGCAATAGCAATTACAGATAATGCACCAGGTAAGTTGTTAGCTGCAAAATTAGTACCTTCTAAAGGATCAACAGCTATATCGAATTTTGGACCATTGCTATTATTTCCTAATATTTCCCCGATGTACAGCATAGGAGCCTCATCTAGTTCACCTTCGCCTATTACTATCTCACCTTGAATATTAATTTTATTTAATTCACTTCTCATGGAATCTACAGCAGCTTTGTCTGCAGCAATTTTGTCTTTTTTTCCTACTAAATATGATGATGCTAAAGCTGCTTTTGAAGTAACATTTATAAATTGATCAATAAATTTTTTATCAATTGCCATTAAACTTTTTCATCAATTAAATCTTCTTGATTTATTTTAGACTCAAATTCTCTTAAACGTTTATATACACTGGCAAGTTCTATAATAGTTGGCCAAGCTTTCAAAATATATTGCATTGACCCTTCTACCCTACCAAATGCTCTTATTATTTGTTGCATAACTCCAAGAGTTACTGCACCAGCGACTATAGCAGGTGCTAAAAAAATATATGCTGATAAAACATTAGCTTGTAAATAGGCTATTCTTCCAATATTAAAATATAAATATCTAATATAACTTAAAAAATGTATACTTCTTACACCATCAAATAATTCTTCTATGGTTTTTGGTCTTATAGTTCCATCATCTTCTGCAATTACAAGTATTTTCCTGTAGGCTGCTTCTTTTTTCTGTAGATCGTATTCAACACCTACTAATCTCAAAATTAAACCAAGTAAAATTAAAAATATTGTCCCTCCAACTGACCAAATTAAAGCACCAACTATTAAACCATAATCCCAATCACCAAAAAAGAATATTGGTATCCCTATACTTAACCCAAATAAGATAGGCATAAACTCAACAAGTATCATTAAAGCTTCAATTAGGCTGGTACCTAGAGACTCCATTATTCTAGAAAACTTAATAGTGTCCTCTTGAACTCTTTGCGCTGCACCTTCAATTTTACGAGCTTTATCATAAACACTATGATACCACTCAACCATAGCTGTTCTCCATCTAAATAAATAATGTGAAGTAAAAAAACTTACTATGACAGCTACGCCAACATACATAGCAGCCAAAGTTATGAATGACAATAAACTTGCCCAATACTCTTCTATAGTTATTGAGTTTGGAGATCCAAGAGCTTTTTGAATCATGTCATAAAATTCACCAAACCATTCATTAATTTTAACATCTATCTTAACTTGAATCCATAGAGATGATAAAATTATAGCTGAACCAATCCATGACCAAAGATACCAATTTTTTTGTGTGAAAAATCTAAACATTAATTATTTCAAAAAATTATCCGCGTAAGATTTTTTTACAGTTTTTCTTTTTCTGGGTTCAATTAATTCAAAATCAATTTTTTTCTTTTTTGCATAATTTATAGCTAATTCTTTAGATGAAAATTCTAACTTTAATTCAGTATATGTGTCTGATGAACTTTCCCAACCCATCAAAGGATTTTTTGTTGGATCTTTGGTTTTAAATTCTAAAATCCATTTATCATTTTTTGCTAATCCCGATTGCATTGGATTTTTATTTGGAATGTAAATAATAGCTTTTTTCATAAATGATGGTCGGAGTGGCAGGATTCGAACCTGCGACCCTCTGGTCCCAAACCAGATGCGCTACCAGGCTGCGCTACACTCCGATCCGAGTACTAATACAGCAGTTATTGATAATTTCAATGTATAAAGATACCAAAATTAAAAGAAATTTGAATAAAATCTGGTATATAACGAAGCATGATAATTACTTGTCCAAATTGTAACAAGCAATTCAAAATTGATAATTCTTTAATACCAAATGAAGGTAGAGATTTGCAATGTGGATCATGTAATCATATTTGGTTTTATAATATCCAAGAAAAAAATAATGAGGTACTAGAGTTAAAACAGGAAATTATCAGTCAAGACATTGAATCAAAAATTGAAAATAAAGAGGATAAAATAGAAGAGAAACAACAACCAGAAGAAATAATTAAAACTGAAATAAATAATAAAAAAAAAGAAAAAAATTCAGAAAAACAAAAAAATACAACCACACTTAAAAAAATAGAAAATAAGGGAAGTAAGTTTTTTTCTTATTTAATAGTTTTTATTATATCTTTTGTAGCATTAATTATCTTGCTAGATACTCTAAAAACTCCACTAATTAATGTTTTTCCAGGATTAGAAATTATACTATTTAACCTTTTTGAAACATTGCAAGATATAAAACTATTTATTATAGACCTAATTTAATTTTTTATGATTAATTATATATCTAAGCCTTTTAGATGGTTTTTTAAATTAGAAGCTGCAAGTGGACTTGTATTATTGTTTGCTGCAATAATTGCGTTATTTATAAGTAATTCTGGGCTAGCAGATTTATATTTTGCTACTCTGAATAAGTATTTATTTATAGGTATTAATAATTTTGGATTAAAATTATCAGTATTGCATTGGATAAATGATGCCTTAATGGCAATTTTCTTTTTCTTTGTTACTTTAGAAATTAAAAGAGAATTTTTACAAGGTGAACTGTCTAATATTAAACAAGCTTTATTACCCATAATTGCTGCTGTAGGAGGAATGTTAGTTCCTGCGTTGTTTTATGTTTTTATAAATTTAGGTGATAGTGAAACATTAAATGGATGGGCAATTCCTTCAGCAACAGATATCGCTTTTTCTCTAGGAGTTTTATCTTTATTAGGCAAAAGAGTTCCTTTGTCATTAAAAGTATTTTTAACTGCATTAGCTATAATTGATGATTTAGGAGCAATAGTAATTATCGCCTTATTCTATTCTGGAGATTTGAGTATTAAGTATTTAACTTTAATGTTATTAGCTTTTATTATTTTGTTATTAATTAACAAATTTAATATTAAAAAGTTTCTACCTTATTTAGTTGTAGGACTATTCCTCTGGGATTTTACACATAACTCAGGAATACACGCTACTATTGCTGGTGTCTTGTTAGCTATGACAATTCCACATAGAAAAAAAGAAAAAGATTTTTCTTTATTAATCAAAATTGAACATGCAATTAGTCCATATGTTGCTTTCGGAATAATGCCTTTATTTGCATTTGCTAATGCTGGAGTATCTCTTGAAGGTTTATCGTTTTCTTCATTACTTGATAAGGTTCCGCTTGGGATCGTATTAGGACTATTCCTTGGTAAACAACTAGGTGTTTTTGTATTCTCTTATGTTTCTATAAAATTGAAAGTAGCTCAAATGCCAAACGATACAAGTTGGTATAATTTTTATGGTGTAGGGGTTCTAACTGGTATTGGTTTTACAATGAGTTTATTTGTTGGAAATTTAGCTTTTGTAGAAAACATGCAATATATGGATGGTGTAAAAATAGGTGTATTAACTGGATCATTGTTATCAACTTTATTTGGTTATTTTTTAATATTACTTACTCCAAATAAACCTAATAAATGAGAAAAGTAATATTTTTATTTTCTATAATTATGTTTTTTTTTAAAACTTCAGCAAATGCGAACTATGAAAAAAAAATTTATGATTTTAGTATAGAGAGTATAACTGGTGGGACAATTAATTTTAAAGATTACAAAAATAAAGTTATTTTACTTGTAAATACAGCAAGTTATTGTGGATTTACTAAACAATATGATGAATTGCAAGAATTGTGGGATTTATATAAAGAAAAAGGTTTAATTGTTCTTGGTGTTCCATCTAATTCGTTTAATCAAGAAAAAAATAATAATGCTGATATTAAAGAATTTTGTGAAGTAAATTTTAATATTAACTTTCCTCTTACGGCATTAACTGAGGTTAAAGGCAAAGATGCTCATGAACTTTTTAAATGGGCAAAACAAAATCACGGTAAGTCGGCAGAACCTAAGTGGAATTTTCATAAAATTTTAATTAACAAAGAAGGTAAAATTCAAGATACATTCGCATCATTTACAAAACCAACTTCAAAAAAAATAATTAAAGCTATAGAAAATAGCTTATAAGTTTATTGTCAATCCGTCATGTGCTGGAATAACATTTTGAGGTATCATTTTTTTAAGCACTTTATAATCTAATACTGGTGATAAGTTAGTAAGAATAGCTTTTTTGGGTTTGAATTTTTTAATTACAGCAAGTGAAGTTTCTAAATTAAAATGTGATGGATGATAATTGTACCATAAGCAATCAATAATTAAATATCGAAGATTTCTAAAATATTTATGATCTTTGTTATAAATTTTGCTTACATCACTTATATAAGCTAATTTTTTATTAATTATAAAACAATTTGATTTTACTTTACCATGTTCAACCATAATTGATTGAATACAAATTTTTTTATTATTATTTTTTGTAAACATTTTTTTTGGCAGTTTATTAAGTTTTAGTGTTGCGGGATATTCTTTCGAATAGCTTTTAAATATATAAGAAAATGTAGAATTTAGATATTTAGAAGTATATTTATCAGCATAAACATCAAGCTGTTTTCTGTTGTTTATATAAAAAGATCTCAAATCATTTATCCCATGTGTCTGATCACCATGCATATGAGAATATAATACTTTATTAATTTTTTTTATTTTATGTTTTAAAAGTTGTTGTCGTAGGTCAGGAGATGTGTCTATAAGAATATTTTCATCTGTGGTTTTTATTAAAGCTGAACATCTTGTTCTGTAATTTTTTTTATTATTAGGATCACAATTTCCAAAGAAACCATCTGGTCTTGGTACACCCATCGAACTACCACAGCCTAAAATAATAAATTTCATTTATTTCAATTAAAAAATAGTTTATTAAAGTTATCTGTAGTTTTTTTTATAAGATCTTCTTTTGATATATTTTTAATTTCAGCTAATTTTGCAGCAGTAAAATCAATGAATGATGGTTCATTTTTTTTTCCTCTTTTAGGAACGGGTGCTAAAAAAGGACTATCAGTCTCAATTAAGATATTATCCATTGGAATAGATTTGAACGTATCTTGTAAATCCAATGAGTTTTTAAAAGTAATGATACCGCTTGCTGAAAAGAATGAATTTAAAGTCATTAGTTTTTCTGAGAATTCTTTAGACCCAGTAAAACAATGCATCAAAATTTTAAGGTTTTCATTTTTATGTTCATTTAAAATCTCAAAAGTTTCTTTTTCTGCATTTCGTGAATGAACAATTAATGGAATATTGGTTTTTATTGATGCATCTATATGTTCTTTAAAACTTGCTATCTGCTTGTCTTTTTCACTATTATTATAATAAAAATCTAACCCAGTTTCTCCAATTCCAATAATTTTTGAGTTTTCATTGAGACTTTCAATAATCTGCTTTGAAGTGATAATATCTGTAGAGCTTTCATGAGGATGAATGCCAATAGTACCATAGATCATCTCATCTTTATTAATTAAATCTTTTACTCTGGAAAAACTTTCAAACGAAGTTGAGATAGTTAATAATTTTTCTATACCAACTTCTTTTGATCTTTGTATTACATTAGCTAAATCACTTAATAATGGTTCATGATCTAGATGGCAGTGTGAATCAATCATTGTTTTTCTCTATTTTTTTAAAAAGTATATCTATTTTATTAATATTATTACCTTTTGTTAAATACTCATTATTAGAAACTGAATCTAATTTTATATTTTTTTCTTCAATGTTAAAAATCTTTAATGCCTTTAAAGAAGATTCAGGTATAATTGGATATAGTAAAAAACTTATTTTTCTTACAATTTCTAAAGTAGTGTAAACAATAGTATTTAATCTTATTATATCGTCTTTCTTGTTCCATGGTTCTTGATCATTAAAATATTTGTTAGCTTTAAAAAGTGAATTTACAATATAATCAATGTAAAAATTAATATTTTGATTGTCAATTTGCGACCTAATATTATCTAAATTATCTTTATACTTATTTAGTATTAATAAATCTTCATCACGAAATTTAACTTCTAATGGAATTTTTCCATTACAATTTTTTATTGCAAAAGCTGTTACACGCTGACATAAATTTCCATAATTGTTAGCTAGATCACTATTAATACAATCTTCTAGCCTTTCTTGAGATATATTTCCATCATTCCCAAAAGAAACTTCTTTAATTAAGTAGTATCTTAAAGGATCTAGACCATACTCTTTAATTATTTCAAGTGGATCAAGAATATTTCCTTTAGATTTAGACATTTTTTCTTCTCCTGATAATATCCATCCATGACCATAAACTCTTTTTGGTAAATCAATTTTTGCTGCTAATAAAAAGGCAGGCCAATAAACAGCATGGAATCTAAGTATATCTTTGCCAATTAAATGTATTGAGGCTGGCCAAAATTTTTTAAATAAATCATCTTTTGTATCAGGATAGTTTAATGCACTCAGATAATTTGTTAAAGCATCGAGCCAAACATATATCACGTGGTTTTTATTATTTGGAACAGGTATGCCCCATGAAAAACTTTTTCTACTAACAGAAAGATCTTTAAGACCACTTTTTACAAAACTAATAACTTCATTTTTCCTAGATTGTGGAGCTATAAAATCTGGATTAGCTTCATAATATTCTAATAACGGTTTTTCCCACTTTGAAAGTCTAAAAAAATAAGATTCCTCTTCAATCCATTCAACAGGAGATTTTGATGATATAGCAATTTTTTTTCCTTCTAATTCCTCAATTTCATCTTCGTTATAAAAGGCTTCATCAGATACTGAATACCATCCAGAATAGTTTGATAAGTATATATCATCATTTTTTTCAAGTTCATTCCAAAGATGTTGAACTGTTTTTTTATGTCTAGCTTCTGTAGTTCTTATAAAATCAGTATTAGATAAATTCAAAGTATCCGAAAGGTCTCTAAAGGTTTGACTAATTTGATCACAAAATACTAGAGGCTCCTTCCCAGCTTTTTCCGCTGATCTTTGAATTTTTAATCCATGTTCGTCTGTACCAGTAAGAAAATGAACCTGATAATCATCAATTTTTTTAAATCTAGCAAAAAAATCAGCGATAATGCTTGAATAAGCATGACCCATATGAGGCTCAGCTGATGGGTAGTATATAGGCGTAGTAATATAATAAGTTTTATCCATTTAGTATTTTATCCTCAAATTCCATAAACAATGTTTCCTCATCTAAATTATAAGTTCTAGTATTGTTAATTTTTTCTAAAAAATAATGGTATGACTTTAATAAACTAATATTTTCAATAGATATATTGTTTCTAAAATAAAGTTCAATAAAAGAATAAATGATTTCAATAATTGATTTATCTTTTTTATAAATTTTATCTTTAATTATGGTTGTTAGAGTTGTGTTTAAATCAAAATTAGCAAGATCTAAGTCATATTCTTCAGATAACTTAATTAATTTAAATAATTTTCCAGGGGTTGCATAATAATCAAATAACTTATTATTGATAATAGTATTTATGTCATCGTTAAATAATTGTTTAACAATTCTAATGGACTGATCTTTTGTTAAAAAAACTTTAAAATTTAAACATCTAGATTTAAGAGTTGGTAGCACTCTTTTATTATTATTTATTAAAATAAAATTTATATTTTCATTAGGCTCCTCTAAAATTTTTAACAAAGCATTAATAGAATTTAAGTTTAATAATTCAATATTATCAATTAAAACAAATCTCTTTTTATTATTAAATGAGGATTTATTTAGATTTATTATCAATTCTCTAATTTGATTTATATCAATATTTTTTTTCTCCTCTAAGACATCAATTAAGTAAAAATTTGGATTAGATTTATTTAGTATAAGTTTGTATGACTTATTATCTGGATTAATTTTATTATTTTCAAAGTCATATGGATGTTCTTCATTTTCTGATAATACAAGATTAATTAAATGATATGCTAATGTTGATTTTCCAATACCTTTTTCACCAGATAAAAGAATTTTATTAGGCAAAGTATCGTTTTTAGATAATTTATATAATTGATTAAAAATTTCTTTGTGCTCAAATAAATTTATTTGAGTTATAGGATTTAAATTCATTTAATTAATTTTTTAATTTGTTTTATTATTAAATCTTCATTTATTTTTATATCTAAATTAGAATCAATTATTTTGTATGATTTTTTATTCGATTTAGCTAAATTCAAAAAACCTTTTTGAACTTTATTATAAAAATTCATATCAAACTGATCATATCGATTGAGAGATTTTCTACTTTTTAATCTTTGAAATAGATTTTTTTTATTTACAACATTGAGGAAAGTAAAATTGACTTTAATGTTTTTTAATAGAAATTTATTTATGATATTTATAATGTTTAAATCAACACCCATACCATGATGTTGATATGCAATAGTTGAGTCTGTAAACCTATCAATCAAAATAATTTTTTTTTTATACGATTTTTCTATGAGATTTATATTTTCACTACGCGCTGCTAAATATAAAAGTAAATCAGTATATATATTAAAATTAGATTTTTTATTTAAAATTAATCTCCTTATTTTTTCAGAATTAAGACTTCCGCCTGGTTCTCTTATCTTTATATAATTAATTTTCTTTTTATCTAAATATTTAGATACTTTATTTATATGATGACTTTTGCCACTACCCTCTATACCCTCAAAAACAATGATGGGTTTTTTAGACATCACCCCAAATTAAATAATTTATTGATTTTATTAATCTTGTAAAAAAATTAACTTTTTTAATTTCTTTCGATGAAAGTAAATCATATTCACCAATGAGTTCTTGATCATAAACAACTCTTAGAGTGGCTATTTTTTGATCTTTTTCAATTGGTGCTTCGACTGGTCCATCATACTTTACAACAACTTTTAAAAGTTTTTTTTTCGCTTTTTTGATTGTTTTATAAATATCTTCCTTTGTATATGCTTCCACACTATTCTCTTTTCCTAACCAAACATTAATTTTGTGTAATGGTTTATTGGCTTTAGCTATTTCTACAAGATCATAGTTGGTAAGACCAAATGTAAGTAATTTTGTGCTCTCTTTAGATCTAGAATTTTTTGAATTAAAACCACTTCCTACAGCAATCAATCTTCTGCCATTTCTATCTATTGATGATGCTAAAGAATATTTTTCAACAGCTAAATAACCAGTTTTTATTCCATCTGCTCCAAGATTTTTATAAAGCAATGGATTTCTATTTCCTTGTGTTATTGGATCGCCCCCTGTTCTATCCCACGTAAATTCTTTTTCAGCAAACATTTTATAAAATTCAGGATGTTCTTTAATTAAATATCTAGACATTTTTAAAATATCTCTAACAGTTGAGTAATTGTCGGGGTCATTTATTCCTGATGAATTTGAAAAATTTGTATTATCCATCCCTAATTCTTTTGCTTTAGCAGTCATTAAAATTGCAAATTCTTCTTCAGTACCTGCTATACCTTCGGCTAATGCAATACATGCATCATTACCTGAAGCAACGATAATACCTCTTAATAAATTTTCTACAGAGACTTGATCACCTACCATTATAAACATCGATGAATATCCAGATGTAGATAATCTCCAAGCTCTCTCTGATATTATAAATTTTTCATCCAAATTAAGATCGCCTGATTTTATTAAATCAAAAGCAATAATTGCTGTCATTATTTTTGTCATAGAAGCTGGATAAATTGAAATATCTGGATCTTTTTCATAGAGAATTTCTCCAGAATGATAATCTTGCAATATTGCAGTTCTTGCTTTTACATCAAAATTTGCTTCTGAAACATTTACTAATGAAAAACTAAAAAAAATTATAATTAATAATATTCTAAACATCTTTTAATATCTCTATATTTTCAAAATTTAATACTTTTATTTCATTAAATGATTTTTCCAGTTTTTTTATATCATTAAATGGACCCAATAATACCCTATATTTAGTTTTAGATAATTTCTTAATTACAGATTTTTTTATATTTGTCTCATCTTTTATTCTATCAACCATATTTTCCGCGGAATCTTTGTAATAAAAATCTGCAATCTTTATTGAATATAAAAATTTATTTTTTTTTATTTTGACTTCTTTATCTTTTTCTTTACCAAGATTATCTATCGTAATTCCGTCAACAGGAGCTTTTTCTGCTACACTTTTCTCTTCATCAAAAGTCTTTGCTTTTTTAGCTACAAATGTTGAATTTTTTGAGATTAAAACAAGATCAATATAAGGCTCTTTAGGATCAAGTGATAACTCCTCAGCAATTCGTTGCGTAATTACAGAGTTGTAAAAAGATGAGAATTTAACGTTATTAGAGATTACTTCTGCTATAATTGACTTATCATTAACAGGATTGGTAATTTTAACAAATGAATTTTTTTTAATTTTATTATGAAAAATTAAAAGAGATCTATTATCAATTTTTTTAGATATTTTTTTTCCTTTTTTTAATTGATCATCATAAATTAAAGCAAATCCAGTATTACTATACTTTTGATCACTAATATAGACTAAGTTTTTATCTTTTTTATCAAATTGATTACACGCACATAAAAAAAATATAGAAAGAATTAATATAAGTTTTTTAGAGTTCATTTTTAAATTTATCTTTTAATGTACAAACGGCCAAAGCAAATCGCAATGATCTATTCCATTTTAATATTATCTCATAGTTATCAAACACGATATAAGCTGGATTTAAAGTTTCGGCATCAGGTATGATATCTTTATCGGGAGTTATAATGGCTACTTTTAAAGAGTTATACCTGTTGTCTATTTGATCATTATTTTTAATAAATCTTCTAAAATATTTTAATTTTTTTTTATCATGAAGTTTTTTAGCTGAAATATTCAAATATTTACTTGGTATATCCTCTGATAAATCAATTCTATAAAAGCAAGGACTTTCGCTTTTCCAACCTATTTGATTTAAATAATTTGATGCTGAAGCATAAGCATCATTATTATTTTTTAAATCTATATATCCGTTGCCATCATGGTCAATTGCATAATTTTTCATTGTTGACGGCATAAATTGAAAAAAACCAAAAGCACCTGCCCAAGATCCATATAAGGTTTTATAATCTATTTGTTCATTTTCAATTAATCTCAAAAGAATTAATAATTCATTTGTAAAAAATTCTGATCTTCTTTTATCAAAACTTAAAGTCGCCAAAGAGGATAAAATATCCATTTTACCAACATAAGTACCAAAATTAGTTTCTATTCCCATTAGAGCTAATAGTAGTTCTCTCTCTATATTAAATTCGTTCTCAACGTTATTGATTAACGTTGAATTTTTTTCATAGAATTTTTTTCCTAACGAGACTTTTTTTGAAGATGTTCTTTTTGAAATATAAGTTTTAGTATCTTCATAAAATTCAGGTTGATACCTATCATATTTTATTACATCTGATAAAAATTTAGTATCAGACATAACTATATCAAATGTTTTTTCTGAAATATTGTTTTCTAAAGCTATTTTTTTAAAATTAAATTTCCATTTTTCAAATTCATTATTCATATCGGCAAATGAAAAATTAATATAAATAAAAATAAAAAATAAAAAAAAATTAATTAGTTTCATGCAAATCCTTCAAATATATAATTACAGCAATCCAAATAAAAATAAAACTAACTAATT
The DNA here is from genome assembly GCA_902617805.1 of uncultured Pelagibacteraceae bacterium. Lineage (GTDB taxonomy): Bacteria > Pseudomonadota > Alphaproteobacteria > Pelagibacterales > Pelagibacteraceae > Pelagibacter. Next base: position 21,313 of record CACMYF010000001.1, on the reverse strand, counting down.
TTGTTATTGAAAAAGGCTCGTTGTAATAAAAATAACCCAATAAAAACTGAAAAGTAGGAGTTATATAAAATATCATGCCTGTCGGTCCTAAACCACAGAGTTCAACCCCCCTAACATATAAGAATAATGGTATAATGGTCATAGGTCCAGCAAGATAAATAAATAGCATCATAAAAGGATCAGATAATTGAAAATCATTATAACCTTTGCTTGCTATCAAATAAAAAGCTAACAGTGCAAATGGTAATATAAATAAACTCTCTATAAGAAGGCCTACATCAGTATCAACATTAATTTTTTTTCTAACTAAATTGTAAAACCCCCAACTTAAAGCAACAATTAAACCGACCCATGGCAATGATTTAATACTTACAATTATTAAAAAAAGTATAGATAGAATAACCAACAAGATTGAAAAGGCTCTTTTTTTATTTAGTTTCTCTTTAAAAAAAAGATAACCGAGCATTACACTTAAAATGGGCATAATAAAATATCCAAAACTTGCATCTATAATTCTATTTGTTGCTATAGCATATATCCATACACCCCAATTTATAAAAATCAAAAAACCTGAGATAAATAGATAAAATAAATTTGATTTATTTTTTACAATTTTAAAAAAAACATTCCATTTAGAGAAAAAAAAAGTAGTCAGAATTAAAGTAAATGCTGTCCATAAACATCTATGAATTACTAATTCAATATGGCCAATATAAGCAATATATTTAAAATAAATTACACCAAAAAACCCCCACCAAAAAGATCCAAACCCAGCAAGTAATAAACCTTTATTAAATTCTTTATTCATAGGAAACAATGATGCTTGTAATTAACAAGTTTATTAGACTATTTTATGGTTGAATTAAATAATTATAATTATAAAACCTTGCTCACGGAGAGATGGCTGAGCGGTTGAAAGCACCGGTCTTGAAAACCGGCAAAGGGGCAACTCTTTCCTGGGTTCGAATCCCAGTCTCTCCGCCATCATTTTTGTGTATATTTAAAATTTTTATATAATAAATTGATATTGTTATTTTCAAATTCAAAATCGGTTTTAAAACCATTGTAAAAATTATACAAATTAGTGTCATCAATATTTAGTAGTTTTTCTAAATCAAGAAGATCATTTTCATTTAAATTATTTATATATTTTTTTGTAAATGCACCTAAAAGATTATCCATTTCTTTTGTGCCTCTATAATTAGATCGGTAAATAATTTTTTTTTTTAATTCATCTATGTTGATCATAATAATTAGAATATATTAGTAATTAATGAATAATAAAACAAATTATGAATATTTATTGTCAGATTTAAGTTCTTTAAAAGGTGTAGGTACTAAAACAAAAAATTTATTAAAGAAGAAAAATATTAATAATTTATTTGATTTACTATGGAAACTTCCAAAATCTTATACAGATAGAAGCTTGTCATCAAAAATAAAAGATTTGAAAATTGGTGAAATACAAACAGTAACTATAATTCCACAAAAGTATAACTTCCCAAGAATAAGGAAATTACCAAACAGAGTTTTATGTAGTGATGAAACTGGTGAAATAGATTTTATTTTTTTTAATAGTTATGAAGGATACATAAAAAAAATACTTCCATTGGGAAAAGAAATTACTGTTAGTGGTAAAATAGGTCATTTTAGGAATAAATACCAAATTGCAAATCCAAAATATGTTTCTGAGGATTCTTCTTTAATCAAGCAAACTCATAATAAATACTCATTAACTGAAGGTATTTCTGAAAAAATATATAATAAAATCTTAAATCAAATAATCAATAATTTACCAGTTTTTAGTGAATGGCACTCTAAAAGTATTTTATCTAAATTTAAAAATATAAGTTGGAATAGTTCAATTAAAGAGCTGCACAAACCTGAAAATATTGGAAATTATAAATCAAATTTTTATCAAAGACTTGCTTTTGATGAAATATTTTCAACATTTCTAGTTAATTCAGAAATAAGAAAAAAAATAAAAAGAATTAAGAAAAAAAATAAAATAATTAATGTAAATAAACAAAATTCTTTAATTGATAAATTAGATTTTTCTCTTACTGGTGATCAACAAAAATCACTTAACGAAATAAACAAAGACTTAAGTTCACCAAATAAAATGTTTAGACTTTTACAAGGTGACGTTGGTAGCGGAAAAACAATAGTGTCTCTTTTAGCAGCAATTAATACTATAAATTCTGGTTTCCAGGTTGCTTTTATGGCTCCTACGGAAATTCTAGCAAGACAACATTTTAATCTAGCCAAAAAATTATTTCCTAGAAATATAAATATAGCTCTTACTTCTGGAAAATCAGAATACAAGGTAAAAAAAGAAATGCTTCAAAGATTGGAAAATAATAAAATTGATATTATTTTTGGTACACACGCTATTTTTCAAAAAAAAGTAATTTTCAAAAAATTAGGATTAATAATTATAGATGAACAACATAAGTTTGGAGTAAATCAAAGAAAAAAATTGTCGGACAAAGGTGGATCAAATTGTGATGTATTATTAATGACAGCAACACCTATACCTAGAACTCTAACAATGACAATTTATGGTGATATGGATATTTCAATAATTAGAGAAAAACCTAAAAATAGAAAACCAATTAAAACATATAGTAAATTAGAGTTTAAAATTGAAGATGTTTTAAAATTTATAAGAAAAGAAATTAACTCAGGAAATCAAATTTTTTGGGTTTGTCCATTAATTGAAGAATCTAAAAAGTTGGATCACTCATCTGCTGTAAAAAAGTATGAATATTTAAAAAGCAAGTTTCCAAATCAAGTATGTTTGCTTCATGGAAAAACTGATGTAGATGAAAAAAATGAAATACTAAACAATTTTTTAAATAATAAATTTAAGATTTTGGTTTCTACAACGATTATTGAGGTCGGGATAGATTTTCCAAATGCAAATACTATTATAATTGAAAATGCTAACAAATTTGGTTTATCTCAACTTCATCAATTAAGAGGTAGAGTTGGTCGTGGAGATAAAGAATCTACATGCATATTAATGTTTAAATCAAATCTAAGCGAAAACGCAAAAAAAAGAATGAAAATTTTAAAAGATACTAATGATGGTTTCTTAATATCTGAAGAGGATATGAAATTAAGAGGGTTTGGGGATATTTTGGGATTTAAACAAAGTGGTGTAAAAAATTTTAAGTTAGCAGATCCAATTCAGAATAATGATCTTTTCTTATTAGCTGAAAAGGAAATGAGAAGAATAGAAAAATCAAATGAAGATATAAGTAAATTCAAACCTTTGATAAAATTGTACGATAGAGCTGATATAATTAATGATATTGCCTAAGATTTTTTAGTTGAAGTGCCTGCTGATACTATAAATTTAGAAGCCTCTTCGAAAGACATATTTAAATATATAACATCCTCAACTGGGAACATTAATAAAAAACCACTGGTTGGATTAGGTGTTGTTGGAACAAAAACATTAATTAAATTTTTTCCTGTTTTTTCTGCCATCTCTCCTTTATTTTCTTTTGTTGCAAATCCGACGGCCCAAACCCCTTTTCTAGGATATTCAATTAAAACAACGCTCTTTTTACCATCATCCTTTTTTGAAAAAGTTTCAGTCATTTGAACAATTGCTGAATAAACAGTTCTTAAAAAAGGAATTCTTTTAAATAAATCATCAATTAATTTTAGAATTCTTCTTCCAAAAAATGATAAAGACAGGCCACCAACAATAGTAATAAGTAAAATTGAAATTACAATTTCAACGCCAGGGATATTGAAAGGTAAATAACTATTTGGATTAATATTTTTTGGAATTAAGTTTGAAGATATTCCAATTAAAATTTTAGTTAAATATAAAGTAAAACCTATCGGTATTAAAACAACAACACCTGTAATGAAATAATTTCTAAGAGTTAAAGATAAAGATTTTCTGCTACTTTTTTTGGCCATAAAATTAACTGTAACTTGCGTAAATAACAAATAATATTGTAATAATAAATAATACTATTAATATTTTATTATTAAGATTCATGCTAATCTAGTATTATCAAATTTTTTAATTATGAATAGAAGAAAATTCTTATCTTACATGGGCTGTGGATGTGGGAGTTTATTATTATCATCCTGTACTTCAGCACCAATTACCGAAAGAAAACAATTAAAAATTGTCTCAGAAGCTAAATTAAATGCTCAAGCTGCTCAGATTTATGAAAAAATAAAAGAAAAAGAAAAAATGAGTGATGACACAAAAACTCTTAATGAAATTAAAGAAATTGGAAAAAGAATGGAAAACTCAATTTCTGAGTATTTTTATAGAGCAGGAATTGAAGATCCAACAATTAACTTTGATTGGGAATATATTCTAATTGATCGTAAAAAAGTTAGAAATGCATGGTGTATGCCAGGAGGTAAAATAGCTGTATACACTGGTATTCTTGAAGCAACAAAAAATACTGATGGATTAGCTGCGGTGATGGGTCACGAAATTGCTCATGCTGTAGCAAAACACTCGGTTGAAAGAGCAAGTAGAGCTACATTGGTAAATACTGGAACACAATTAATAGATATTTTTAGTGGAGGAAAACTATCTCAAGTAAATAGAACAACTGGAATAAATACAGTTGGATTGATTACACAACTAGGATTATTAAATCCTTTTAATAGAAAACAGGAGAGTGAAGCTGATTATTTAGGTATGATTTTTTCATCATTGTCAGGTTATGATATCAGAGAAACAGTAAAAATTTGGGAAAGAATGAAAGAACTTAATAAAGGTAAAGAGCCACCTGAATTTATGAGCACACATCCATCATCAGATAATAGAATTAAAGATCTCAATGAAAAGATGGATGGAGTAATATTAGATTATCCACCAATTGAAATTAGCTAATTCAATTGATGGTGAGCCGTGATGGACTCGAACCATCGACCCATTCCTTAAAAGGGAATTGCTCTACCAACTGAGCTAACGGCCCACAAAATTGATTCATTTTTTTTAAATGAATATTGTGTGTATACAGATAAATTTTTATTTTTCAATTCGTTGTATATAAAAGTTTTGATTAATTAAGGTTGTTAAATTAAGGAATCTGACATGATTATATATACAAAATAGCACAGTTACTCTAACTACAACTTATCTATGTATTTGTTATGAAAATCATCAAATGTACCAGAATTAATATTTTTTCTAATTTGCGACATTAATTCTTGATAAAAATTAATATTATGAAGAGTCAAAAGCATTGAAGCTAAGATTTCATTAGTATTAAACAAATGATTTAGATAATTTTTTGAATATTTGTTTAAGTTAAGATTTTCACAATTAGGATCAAGTGGAGTGTTATCATTTTGATACTTATTATTTTTAATATTTACCCTTCCATTCCATGTAAACGCTAAACCTGTCCTTCCAGATCTGGTAGGTAATACACAATCAAACATATCTATACCTCTTTTGACTGCACCTAAAATATCTGATGGTGTTCCAACACCCATTAAATAGTGAGGTTTCTCTATAGGTAAATATTCTTTGATGTCATCTAAAACATTAAACATTTCATTTTGTGTCTCACCTACTGCTAATCCTCCAATAGCATAACCATCAAAACCAATTTTAATTAATTCTTCAAGTGATTTAAGTCTTAAATCTTTAAATAGACCTCCTTGAACAATTCCAAATAAAGCCTTATGAGGATTACTACCAAAAGCTACTTTAGATCTTTCAGCCCAATAAAGTGAAAGATCCATGGATTTTTGAATAACATCATAATCATCAGTTTTTTTTGGACATTCATCCATAATCATTACAATATCTGAATTTAAACCTAGCTGTATTCTTATACTCTCCTCTGGACTTAAACAAAATTTTTTACCATCAACATGAGAGTTAAATATAGCGCCCTTCTCTCTATCAATTTTATTTAATTTTGAAAGAGACATTACTTGAAAACCACCAGAGTCAGTCAAAATAGGTAAATCACAATTCATAAAATTGTGAAGGCCACCAGCAGATTCAATCCTTTCAACACCAGGGCGTATCATTAAATGATAAGTATTTGAAAGTATTATTTCAGAACCTGTTTTTTTAATATCATCTATTGTGCAAGCTTTAACAGTTGCCTGAGTTCCTACAGGCATAAAAGCTGGGGTTTGTACATTTCCACGATATGTCTCGATTAAACCACACCTAGCAAATTTATCTTTTTTTAAAACGTTAAAGGCAAATTTTTTTAATGCCATTAAAAATTTATTGGGATTTGAAACTAATTATCTTATCTGGATCAGTTACAGCACCGTTATTGTTTTGATCACCTCTTTTTATTTTATCAACAAATTCCATTCCTTCGATCACTTTTCCAAAAACAGTATACTGTCGATCTAAAAAAGGAGCTGGCTGAAAACAAATAAAAAATTGACTATTTGCACTGTTTGGATCTTGAGCTCTTGCCATTGATAAAGTTCCTCTATCATGTGGTAGACTATTGAATTCTTGCTCTAAATCTGGAAAATCTGATCCACCCATTCCAGCTCTTCTAAGATCAAAATCTTTAGATTCTGAATTTCCAAATTTTACATCACCTGTTTGAGCCATAAATCCATCAATAACTCTATGAAAAACAACGTTATCGTATTTACCGCTATTTGCTAATTCCTTAATTCTTTTAACATGATTTGGCGCAACATCCTCAAACAGTTCAATTTTAACGTCACCATCTTTTAATTTTAATATCATTATATTCTCCTCAGCGATTGATTGATTGGTAATTAAAAAAAATAAAACAAGTATTTTAATAAAAATTTTATTCATATTTCTCTTTTAAAGATTTAATTGTACTTTTTGTAGTAAATTTTTTTATATTACCTTTTAATTTAACTATCTCCTTAACAAATCTTGATGAGATTATTTGATTTTCTACATCAGACATTAAAAAAATTGTTTCTATGTTTTGGTTCAATTTTCTATTCATACCAGCTAACTGAAATTCATATTCAAAATCAGATACAGCTCTTAATCCTCTTAGAATAATGTTTGATTTATATTTTTTACATAAATCAGTGGTTAAAGAGCCAAATGATACTACTTTTATTTTTTTTCTATTTAATTTTAGATCTTTGAACAAGGCTTTATTGACTATTTCTATTCTTTCCTCAGAACTAAATAAATAATTTTTGTTACTTTCATCTGAAACACCTACAACTATTTTATCAAACAATTTTAATGATTTTTTTATTACATCTATATGTCCAAATGTAATTGGATCAAATGTTCCAGGATAAATTGCAATTTTACTCATTAAATTAAATTATCATCAATTTTAATTGCTGAAACAACTTTTTCTTCTCCTGATAACTTAATTATTCTAACTCCTTGAGTATTTCGGCCTGCTGTTCTAATTTCTTTAACAGCAACTCTTATAACCCTACCTTTGTTAGTAGAGATTAAAATTTCATCACCCTCAAAAACAGGAAAGGATGAAGTAATATTTCCATTTCTTGGTGAATTTACAATTCCTATAATACCTTTTCCACCTCTGTTAGTAACTCTGTAATCTATATGAGAAGTCTTTTTACCATAACCATTCTCACTTATTGATAAAACAAATTTCTCTTTAGCTTTTAATTCAGTTTTTTCGTCTTTTGATTTTTTTCCATTTTTATTAATTTTATCATTATCAATAACTGACAAAGATACTATTTGATCATTAGGTACTAACACTATACCTTTAATTCCTTTAGAAGATCTACCTTTAAAAACTCTAAGTTTCTTGGCTTCGAATCTAATGCATTTTCCAAATTTTGTGCTTAAAATTATATCTTGATCATCTTTACAAATTTTAACACCTACAATTTTATCATTGTTATCCAATTTCATTGCAATTTTTCCAGATGCATTAATTGATGAAAAATCTTCTAAACTATTTTTTCGTACCTTTCCTTGCGCTGTAGCAAAAATAATTTGATAATTTTTTAAGTCTGTTTCATCTTCAGGCATTGGCATAATTGAGCTTATTGCTTGATGACTCTTCAAAGGTAAAATATTAAATAAAGATTTTCCTTTTGATGAAGATGACCCCTCTGGGATTTTCCATGCTTTGATCTTGTATACTAAACCCTCAGTTGAGAAGAAGAGAACTGACGTATGAGTATTTACTGACAATGTTTGAACAACTGAGTCTTGATCTCTAGTTGTTATGCCTGATTTTCCCTTTCCACCTCTTTTTTGTTTTTTTACTCCATCCAAAGAACCTCTTTTTATGTATCCTTGCAATGTAACTGTAATTATTACCGATTGTTTTTGGATAGTTTCCTCAATATCATAATTTAAAACAGCATCAATAATTTTAGTTCTTCTTGGTATAGCAAATTTCTCTTTAATATTTTTTAACTCTTCACTGATTACTTTTAAAAGTTCTTTTTTTGATGAAATAATCTTTTTATATTTAGTTATTAGTTCAGCTAATTTTTTAATTTCAACTTCGATTTCATTTATTCCTAATGCAGTTAATTTTTGAAGTCTTAATTCTAAAATAGCTATAACTTGTGGTTCTGATAAAGAATAAAGGTTTTTACCTTTTTTTCCCTCTACTAAAGAAATTAATTTTTGAGATTTATTTATTTTCCATTTAGTTTTTAGAATTGATATTTTAGCATCATCAGGTGTTTTAGATGATCGAATAATTTTTATTATTTTATCTAAATTTTCAACTGAAACAGATAATCCTATAAGTATATGGGCACGTTCCTCTGCTTTTTGAAGATCAAATTTAGTTTTCTTAATTACTACATCTTCTCTAAAAGTTAAAAAATTAGATAAAAAATCTTTTAGTGTGCAAGTTTGAGGTTTTCCCTCTACAATAGCTAAAGTATTAAAACCAAATGAACTCTCTATTTGAGTATTTTTATATAATTGTCTCTTTATAGTTTCTGGTTCTATACCGTTTCTTAAATCTATTGCTACCCTAATACCTTCTCTGTTAGATTCATCTCTAATATCTCTTATTCCTTCAATCTTTTTTTCTCTTACTAATTGAGCAATCCTTTCGTTTAATACAGATTTATTAACTTGATAAGGTATAGAAGTTATTACCAGTCTTTCACGTCCATTTTTTTGTTGTTCAATATTAATTTCACCTCTAATCTTAAAGGACCCTCTTCCATTGTTATAGCCTTGTTTTATTATATCTTTGCCTATAATTACACCACCAGTTGGAAAATCTGGACCAGGTATATGTTTCATTAATTCTTTAATTTTAATATCCTTATTATCTATTAAGGCTAAAGTGCCATCTATAATTTCACCTAAATTATGTGGAGGTATACTTGTTGCCATACCAACAGCGATGCCGCCAGCTCCATTTACTAATAAATTTGGAAACTGTGCTGGTAAAACACTAGGTTCTTTCTCAGTTTCATCATAATTGCTTTTGAAAGTAATTGTATTTTTTTCGATATCATCAATTAAATATTGAGAAACCTTTGACAAGCGAGTTTCGGTATATCTCATTGCTGCAGCTGGATCACCATCAATAGAACCAAAATTTCCTTGACCTTGAATTAACGGTAAACTCATAGAGAAATCTTGCACCATTCTCACTAAAGCATCATAAACTGATTGATCACCATGTGGGTGATATTTACCAATAACATCTCCAACTATTCTTGCAGATTTTCTAAATTGTTTAGACCAATCATATCCGCCTTTGTACATTGCATATAAAATTCTTCTATGAACTGGTTTTAATCCATCTCTAACATCGGGAAGAGCACGACTTACAATTACGCTCATTGCATAAGAAAGATATGATGAGCTCATCTCATCATGCATTGAGATTAATTTTATATTTTTATCTTTAAACTCTTCGGTATTTTTCATAGAAATTAAAATGGAATTTCATCATCCATATCTGACACTTGTGAAGAATCCTCAATGTTATTTTGTTGAGTTGTGTCATTTTGAATTCCACCACCAGAATTTCCTCCGCCCAACATCGTAAGTGAAGAATTATATCCTTGTATAACTATTTCAGTTGAGTATTTGTCTTGTCCCGATTGTTCATCTTTCCATTTTCTTGTTGTAAGTTGTCCCTCAACATAAACTTGAGCTCCTTTTTTTAAGTATTGTTGAACAACATTTACTAAACCTTCGTTAAATACAACTATACGGTGCCATTCAGTTTTTTCTTTTCTTTCACCTGTGTTTTTATCTTTCCAAGACTGACTTGTTGCAAGGCTTAATCGAGCTACACTTTTGCCATTTACCATTTGCTTAATTTCAGGATCTGCGCCCAAACGACCAATTAATAATACTTTATTTAAACTTCCAGCCATAATATTTAATATTTGTTAATTTAGTTAATTAGAATTATATCACAATTCTTCTGAATATTAATTTTATTAACTCAAAGCAACTAAAATTATGATGAAAAAGATAGTTATTAAGGGCGCTAAAGAACATAATTTAAAGAATGTTACTGTAGAGATTCCAAAAGACAAATTTGTGGTCATAACGGGTCTATCAGGGTCAGGAAAATCATCTTTAGCTTTTGATACAATCTACGCAGAGGGTCAAAGAAGATATGTAGAGAGTTTATCTGCCTATGCACGTCAATTTTTAGATAAAATGAAAAAACCAAATGTTGATCTAATAGAAGGATTAAGTCCAGCTATTGCAATAGAGCAAAAAAATACTTCAAAAAATCCAAGGTCTACTGTTGCAACGGTAACTGAAATTTATGATTACATGAGGGTATTATACGCTAGAGCAGGTATCCCCTACTCACCATTTACAGGTAAACCAATAACCTCTCAAACAATTACACAGATAGTAGATTTAGTTAAAAAATTACCAAAAAAATCAACAATATATATTTACGCCCCAGTGGTGAGAGGTCGTAAGGGTGAATATAAAAAAGATATTTCAAGCTACAAGAGAAGAGGATTTAGAAAAATTAAAATTGATAATGTTCTATATGATATAGAAAAATCACCTAATCTAGATAAAAAACTTAAACATGATATTTCAATCTTGGTCGATAGAATAGTTTTAAATTCTAAACTTGGAAACAGATTGGCCGAAAGTATTGAAACAGCTGTAAATTTAGCTAACGGTTTAGTTTTTGTAGAATATGAAGATGAAACACTTCCTCAAAAATTCAGAAAAATTGAAAAATTAATTTACTCTACTAAATTCGCTTGCCCTGAGAGTGGTTTTACAATTGAGGAAATTGAGCCAAGACTTTTTTCATTTAACAGCCCATATGGAGCTTGTGAAGAATGTGAGGGAATTGGAATGAAATTAAATGTTGATCCAAATTTAGTTATTCCTGATGAAAGAAAAAGTTTAGCAGATGGAGCAATTGAACCTTGGTCAAAATCAACTACATTATATTATGCTCAAACTTTAGCATCTTTAGCAAAACATTATGGTTTTTCTTTAGATGAAAAATGGAAAAAATTACCCAAAAAAATTAAAGATATTATTCTTTATGGTTCAGATGAAGATGAAATTAAATTTAATTATGATGATGGATACGAAAAATATTCTTACAAAAAATCCTTTGAAGGTGTAATTAATAATCTTGAACGAAGATTTCTAGAATCTGATAGCGAATGGAAAAGAGAAGCAATAGCTGAATATCAATCTAACACTGCCTGCGAAGCATGCAATGGTGACAGATTAAAAGAGGAAGCTTTATGTGTAAAAATAAATGATCTAAATATTAGCGAGGTAACAAAAAAATCTATTTTAGATGCAGCAGAATGGTTTAAAAATTTAGAAAATAATCTTGATAAAAGACAATTTAAAATTGCCGAACATGTTCTTAAGGAAATTAACGAAAGATTAAATTTTCTTTTAAATGTTGGTTTAGATTATTTAACATTATCCAGAGAATCTGGAACTTTATCAGGTGGTGAAGCTCAAAGAATAAGATTGGCTTCACAGATTGGATCAGGTTTGACAGGTGTATTATATGTTTTGGATGAACCCTCAATTGGATTACACCAAAAAGACAATGTAAAGCTCATTAACGCATTAAAAAGATTACGTGATCTTGGGAATACAGTTATTGTTGTTGAGCATGATACAGAGACAATGGAAAATGCAGATCATATCATTGATCTAGGTCCGGAAGCCGGTAGTAATGGTGGTGAGATAACAGCCCAAGGATCATATGATGAAATTAAAAAAGATAAAAATAGTATTACAGGTCAATATCTTGCAAATAAAAAAACAATTGAAATTCCTAAAACTCGACGTTTAGCTAAAAATGGAAGATTTGTAGAAATAAATGGTGCAAGTGGAAATAATTTAAATAATGTAAATCTTAAAATTCCAACTGGAACATTTACCTGTGTTACTGGTGTTTCTGGAAGTGGAAAATCTACTTTAATATTACAAACATTGTTTCATGCTTTAAACTTAACATTAAATAATAAAGCAAGAAAAACCCCTAAATCATTTAAAGGTTATAAGGGGGTAGAATTAATTGATAAAATAATTGATATTGACCAGTCTCCTATTGGTAGAACTCCAAGATCAAATCCAGCAACATATACTGGAGCCTTTGGGCCTATTAGAGATTGGTTTACGAGTCTACCAGAGTCAAAAACAAGAGGATATAAACCAGGAAGGTTTTCTTTCAATGTTAAAGGAGGTAGATGTGAAGCTTGTGAGGGTGATGGTGTAATTACATATGAAATGCATTTTTTACCTGATGTGTATATACAATGTGATGAGTGTAAAGGAACAAGGTACAATAGAGAAACTTTGGAAATAAAATTTAAAGGTAAGAGTATTGCAGATGTTTTGGACATGTCAGTTGATGAAGGATGTGAGTATTTCGAAAATATTTCTAATATAAAAACAAAATTGTTAACTCTTAAAAAAGTTGGATTGGGTTATATTAAAATCGGCCAGCAAGCAACTACACTATCAGGTGGTGAAGCTCAACGAATTAAACTTGCAAAAGAACTTTCAAAAAGATCAACTGGAAAAACGATGTACATTTTAGATGAACCAACTACAGGTTTGCATCAACATGATATTAAAAAACTTTTAGAGATACTTCATACATTTGTAAAACTTGGGAATACAGTAGTTGTTATTGAACATAATCTAGATGTAATTAAAACAGCCGACTACATTGTGGATATGGGTCCTGAAGGCGGTGTAAAAGGTGGTAATATTGTCGCCGAAGGAAAACCAGAAGAAGTATGCAAAGTTAAGGGGAGTTATACTGGTCAATTTTTGAAACCTCTTTTAGCTTAAATTTAACAACTTAAAAATATTCAGAAATTAGTGTATAGTTATTAAGAATCATGAGTAATTTATTGTCATCATTATCAAAAACAGTCCACGCTTCACTTGCACTAGCAATTGTTTTATTTTTAGGATTATTTTATTTAAACGATGGAATTGCTTTTGATACGTTATTCTGGAGCTGGTTATTTAGATACATACATGTAATTGTTGCAATTATGTGGATTGGATTACTTTGGTATTTCAATTTTGTTCAAATTCCAAATATGGGAAAAATTCCAGATGAACAAAAACCAGCCATTGGTAAAGTAATAGCACCGGCTGCATTATTTTACTTCAGATGGGCTGCTGCATTAACTGTACTTTCAGGTTTAATTCTTGCTCTTCTTAATGGATATCTTCACGATGCAATGACTTTAAGTGTTGGTTCAGGTGTACCAAAACATACTGCAATCGGGATTGGCATGTGGCTAGGAATTATAATGGCATTTAATGTATGGTTTGTAATTTGGCCAAATCAAAAAAGAGCTTTGGGTATAGTTGAGAGCGACCCAGATACAAAAGCTAAGTCGGCTAAAACTGCAATGCTATTCTCAAGAACAAATACTTTGTTATCTTTACCTATGCTACTTTCAATGGTCGCTGCACAAAATATATATTAATTTATTTTTTATCGTTTTCTTCTCTAAGAACTGTTTTTTGAGAAACTTTGAGTCTAACTAGAACAGTGTTGGCTATATAAATAGAGGAATAAGTACCAAAAACAACACCGAGTATCATTGCTAATGAAAATCCTTTTAATATTTCTCCACCAAAAAAATAAATTGCTAATAAAGCAAGTAAAGTAGTTGCAGATGTTATAATAGTTCTTGATAACGTTTCATTGATTGAAATGTTTGTTAATTCAAAAATTTTTATATCTGAATATTTTCTTAAATTTTCCCGCACACGGTCAAAAATAACAACAGTATCATTCATTGAATATCCAACTATTGTTAACACAGCTGCAATTATTGATAAGTTTATTTCTAAACTAAATAGTGAAAAAACTCCAAGAGTTACAATAACATCATGAAACAAAGCTAAAATTGCACCCAAACTAAATTGCCATTCAAATCTTATCCAAATATAAATTAACATTAATGCTAAAGATAAAGATATTGCTATAACTCCTGATTTTAGTAATTCAGCACTTACCTTTGGCCCAACATTCTCTACCCTTCTAAAATCATAATTGTTACCAAAAGATTTATCCAAATTAGCTTTAATTTCTTCAATGATGTTCTTTTTATTGTCTTTATTTTCAAATTTTACTAAAAAATCAGTATCATTTCCAAATTTTTTGACTGAAACATCTCCTAAATCCATTTGATTAAATCTATCTCTTAATGAACTAACATTTATTTTTGAGTCTGAGGCTCTTAATTCAATTAATGTACCACCTTTAAAGTCTATACCAAAATTAAGCCCTTTAAATATTAACAGTAATAATGAAACAACAATTAAAACTGATGAAAGTAAATTAAAATGATTATAATATTTATTAAAAGCGATCATTAGATTAATTTTTCCTTATCTTTATTTCTTGAAACATAAATACTAGTGAACAATCTTGCTATGAAATAGACTGAAAATAGTGTTGTAAATATCCCAACTCCTAAAGTTACAGCAAAACCTTTAACTGGACCTGAACCCATGAAAAACAAAATAATTGCTGCTAATAATGTGGTAATATTAGCATCTAAAATTGCTGTTCTCGATTTAGTATAACCGCCATCAAAAGCCAAAATATTATTAGTCTCGTCTTTTAGTTCTTCTTTAATCCTCTCAAAAATTAAAACATTTGCATCAACTGCCATACCTACGGTTAGAATAATTCCTGCAATACCAGGCAATGTTAGAGTTGCTTCAAATAAAGTTAAAACACCTAAAAGAATAAACAAATTAACTATCAATGTTACATTGGTAATTAATCCAAAAATTTTATATTTTATGAACATAAAAACTATCACCAACATAAAACCTATCGCCAAAGCAATCATTCCTGCATTGATTGAGTCTTGTCCAAGATCTGGTCCAACCGTTCTTTCTTCAATTATTTCTAATGGTGCTGGTAACGCTCCTGATCTTAATAATAAAGCTAGATCCGTTGCTGTTTGAAAAGTAAAGCCGCCACTTATCTGACCAGATCCACTGGCAATCGTATCTCTAACTACAGGTGCGCTAATAATTTTACCATCTAAAACAATTGCTAATTGTTTTCCAATACCAGTTGAGGTTGCCTTACCAAACCTTTTTGCACCTACTCTATCTAAAGTAAATGAAACAATTGTTTGGTTAGCTTGAGTATCCATTTTTGGTTGAGCATCAAGTAAATTTTCACCACTTATTATAATTCTTTTACTAACTGTGGCTTCTTCTATACCATTTTCAAATTTTAACTTTTCAACACCAAAACGATCATTTTCATCATTCGTTACAAATCTAAAAGTAAGGTTGGCAGTTTTACCAAGTAAAGATTTTATTCTCATTGGATCATCTAATCCAGGTAGCTCTACTAAAATTCTATTATTTCCTCTTTTAAGTATATTGGGTTCATTAGTTCCAACTTCATCTACCCTTCTTCTAACTATTTCTATAGCTTGATCTTGAGAAGAATTTTTAAGTTTAATTAAACCCTGTCTTGAAAAATTAACTTTTAAATTTAACCCTGTATCTTCAATTTCTAACTGATGTGATTTAAATCTTGGGTAATAAGGATTAAGATCACTATTTTCATCCTGAAAAACATCTAAGATAGATTGCTTATCATTTTCTATTACATTAAAAAAAATATTCTGGTTTTTTATCTTTATATTGTTGATCTTTATATTTTTTTCTTTGAAGTAATTTCTTATAGTTGTTGTTAAATTTTGTAGCTTTTGTTCAATTACAGGTTCATTATCAATTTCAAGTAATAGATATGATCCACCCTGAAGGTCTAATCCTAGATTAATTTTTTTATCAAAAAAATTATCATCGAATTTAAAAAGATTTGATAAAGCAATTAAAATAAATAAAACTGAAAAAAGAGTTATAAATAAAATTCTTAACTTAGAGAAATAAAGCACTTAACTAAAAATATTATTTTTTAACTTCTTGAGTATTTGTATTAACAAGACTTTGAATACCAGTTGATTTAACTATCTCAACCTTTACATTTTCTGCAATTTCTACTTCAACTTTATCATTATCTATAAGTCTCTCTACTGTACCTGTAATTCCACCAGATGTAACAACCTTGTCACCTCTCTTAAGACTTTCAACCATTGCTTTATGCTCTTTAACTTTTTTTTGCTGTGGTCTGATTAAGAAAAAATAAAAAATAACAAAAATTAAAATTAACGGTATAAATTGTCCTATTCCTGAGCCTTCCATAAATCTCCTTATAAATTATGTGAATACTTATACTATCTATGTAATTAAAACAACTTTATTTAGCTGAAATCAATTCTAAATTATTCATATACGGTCGCAGTATCTTAGGAACAACAATCGAACCATCTTTTTGTTGATAGTTTTCTAGTACAGCAATTAATGTTCTGCCCACTGCTAAACCACTTCCATTTAATGTTCCAACAAATACTGTTTCCTTATTTTTATTTTTATATCTTGATTTCATTCTTTGTGCTTGAAATGTTGAACAAGAAGAGCATGATGAAATTTCACGATACTTGTTTTCCGATGGTAACCACACTTCAATATCATAGGTTTTTTCAGCACTGAAACCCATATCACCTGAACATAAAATTACTTTTCTATGTGGTAATTCTAACTTATCGAGAATATCTGTTGCACAGTTTGTCATTCGCTCTAATTCATCTAAACAATTTTCTTTTTCTACAATACTGACCATCTCAACTTTATAAAATTGATGTTGCCTAATCATTCCTTTGGTATCTTTACCATAACTACCAGCTTCTTTTCTAAAACAAGGTGTTGAGGCAACAAATCTCATTGGTAAATCTTTTTGATCTACAATTTTATCTTTAACAATGTTTGTTAAAATTACTTCAGCAGTTGGAATTAAAAATTTCCTATCAGATCCTTCATCAAATTTTATTTCAAATTGATCATTTTCAAATTTTGGTAATTGTCCTGTTCCATACATAGTATTATCAGAAGCTATCAATGGAGGTGAAATCTCATGATAACCATTTTGAACAATATGAGTATCTAGCATAAAGTTAGATAAAGCTCGTTCTAGCAATGCTAACTCTTTTTTAACAAAAACAAATCTTGATCCAGTGGTTTTTGTTGCAAGATCAAAATCAAGCATGCCTAAATTTTCACCAAGTTCATAATGAGATTTAGGTTTAAAATCAAATTCAGGAACTTTTCCAGCTTTTAAAACTTCCACATTATCATTTTCATCTTTTCCAATTGGAACATCTTGATGAGGTATGTTTGGTATACTTGATAAAATATTGTCTAATTCAATTTTAGTATTTTTTTGCTGCTCGGTAATCTTTTCTAATTCCGTGGATATTTCTTTAGATTTTTTAAATAAACTTTCATCTTTAGATTTTGAAATATCTTTTTTTTCTTTTTCTAAATTTTCTTTTTTTTGAATTAAATCTCTATTTAACTCATCAAGCTTTTTTAAATTATTAAAATCAATTTTAACTGAACGTTTTTCAAGATCTTTTTCAAATTTTGAAAAATCTTTTCTAATTTCTTTTAAATTATGCATCAGTCTTTTCTAAATTTTTGTTTTCTATAAATTTTACTGAAAATATTGATAATTCATATAAAATTAATAAAGGAATAGCTAAACCTATTTGAGTAATTGGATCTGGAGGTGTAAGTAATGCAGCTGCAGCAAATATAATTATTACTACATACTTTCTTCTTTCTTTTAAAAATTGACTGTCAACAACGCCTATTCTTGCTAACAAACTTAAGACTATAGGTAGTTGAAAACTTATTCCAAATGCAAAAATTAACTTCATAACAAGTGACAAGTATTCATTTACTTTGGCTTCTAATTGAATCGGTAAACTTGTAGACATACCTGTGCTCTCAAATGATAAAAAGAATTTAATAGCTAGAGGCATTATCAAATAGTAAACAAGCATACCTCCCAAAAAGAAAAGGATGGGTGTTAAGATAAGGTATGGGAGTATCGCAACCTTTTCATGTTTATATAAACCTGGAGCAATAAATTTCCATATTTGCATTAAAATAAATGGACAGGTCACGAAAAAAGCTGTGAAAAAAGATACCTTAATATAAGTTAAAAAAGTTTCCTGTAAGGCGGTAAAAATAAGCCTTCTATCAGATCCATCATCTTTAACGACTTGAGCAAATGGATCAACTAAAAAACCATAGATATGTTCTGCAAATATATAACAAATTACAAAAAAGATTATTAGGAATATAAAGCTATGTATTAATCTTTTTCTAAGTTCTGTTAGATGGCTAACAAATCCACCTTCATTTTCTTCAT
This sequence comes from uncultured Pelagibacteraceae bacterium, assembly GCA_902617805.1. Classification (GTDB taxonomy): domain Bacteria; phylum Pseudomonadota; class Alphaproteobacteria; order Pelagibacterales; family Pelagibacteraceae; genus Pelagibacter. The sequence continues at coordinate 2,573 of CACMYF010000001.1, read as the reverse complement.
TACTCATCTTTTTTAATTTCTTTTTTTATTTCTTTATCAATTTTTTCTTCATCAATTTCTAAATTGGAAACTTCATTTTGAATGTTGCTTACATATCTTTTAGCAGTTCCTATCCAAGAACCAGCTTTCTTTAACATGATTGGAAAATCTTTTGGACCAAGTACAACAATTGCAATACCAACAACAATTAATATCTCAAACCAACCAATAGTAGGCATGTGATTTAATCTTTGTTTTCTGAGTCTTTATTTTCGTCGGATATATTTTTTGGCTCTGTATCGTCAGTTACATCTGACGCCATTCCTTTTTTGAAACTTTTAATTCCCTTAGCTACATCACCCATCAGACTAGAGATTTTACCTCGTCCAAATAATAAGACTACTAATATAACTACGATTGCTATTTGCCAAATTCCTATGCTCATGAAAAACTTATAACCTTTTTATGATTAATTTAAAAGTTACTTTTTTATTAATCTTTCTCTTCTGTATCAAGAGTACTATTTAACATCTCGTCAATATTAGAATAAATATCCTCTTTTTTTTCTTCTTGTTTTTCTTTATAGAATTTACCTGTTCCAAAAATTGCACTATCAATACTTGAACTATCAATTAAACCAGCTGCACCTAATTCATCAATTGTAGGCAAATCTGATAATTTTTGGAGATTAAAGTGACTTAAAAATTCATCGGTTGTGACATATTGAATTGGTCTACCCGGTACATCTTTACGGCCACCTGGTTTCACCCAGTTTAGCTCCATCAATATTTCAAGAGTATTTGTTCCGAATGCAACACCTCTTATTTCTTCTATCTCAGCTCTGGTAACAGGTTGATGATAAACAATTATAGCTAAAGTCTCAACAGCAGCTCTAGAAAGTTTTTTTTCAACCGTTCTTTCTTGTGACATGATGTTTGACAAGTTAGGAGAAGTTCTAAAGGACCACTTTTCTTTTATGCAAACTAGATTAATTCCACGTTTAGAGTATTCTTGTTGCAACTTTTCTAATGATTTAGATACGCTACCTTTTTTAGTAACTTTACTTTCAATTGTATCAACATCTAATGGTTCAGCAGCAGCAAAAATAACTGCTTCAATTTCTTTTTCTAAATCAGTTAACTTAGAAGGAAATTTTACAATATTGTCTTTTGAAATTTTTTCTTTTTTAATCATTATTTTCCTTCACATAAATATCATCAAATAATTTATCTTGTTTCATAGTTAAATTCCCTTCTTTAACTAACTCTAAGGAACCTGCAAATATTCCTGCTTTACCAGTACGTTTATATTTTGAGCCGTCTTTAAAATTTTTAGGAATTAAATCATCTAATTTTTTCCACTCGATTAATTTACCAAAAAACTCTCTTATAGTTTTAATTCCATCTTCAGCAGTAAATACAGGTAATTTGGGAATATTCATTTTTTGAAAGTCTTTAGTCATAATAATTGTTGAGTATGATTTAAGAAGTTCAAATAAACTTAAATTATATTCTGTGCTGTAAATAGATCTTATATTTCCCTTCATTCCTCTTGATCGAATTTCTCTTCCTAATCTTTTTCTTTTCAACATTTGTTCAGAAAGCAATCTTATCAATTCTAGTTTTTTAAGTTGTAATTTTAATTTTTCAGCAACTTCTTGAACTTTAAATTCTTCTTCAGGTGTTCCTGGAAGTAATAATTTAGATTTTAAATAAGCTAACCAAGTTGCCATTAATAAATATTCTGACGCAATTTCTAAATTTAAATCTTTTTCTTTTGTAATATAATCGTGAAACTGATCTGCTAATTTTGTAATTGATATCTCTTCAAGATCTACTTTTTGAGCTTTGGCTAAATCTAAAAGGACATCTAGAGGGCCATTATAATTATTTATATCAACATTAAATAATGCAGAATCAGAAATAGACATGCTCAGATATTAACTTAAAATTTTATAAAATAGCGATGTTTTTTTTATTATAAAATTACTAACCTTTGGTGAATTGTCGCCAACTACCTTCATTTCAGACAATTTGCCATTACAATGGAGAGCAAGATTACAACCTGCACTAAACGTTTTAATCGTATTAATTTTTAAATCATCTTTTAAACTTTTCATTGATAAATCATCTGAAATTAAAATGTTTTTAAAACCAATTTTACTTCTAATTAAATTTATAATTTTTTTAGAGTGTGTAGCTGTATTTAACTTATCAATGCTTCGATATATTACATGTGCTGTCATAGCAAAATAACTTTTTTTTTTTTTGAATGGAAAAAAATCATTTTTATACAAATAATTTAAGTTTTTGGTAACTGTAGGAGTAAATTTATGACTATCTACCTTAGCTAATCCATGCCCTGGTATGTGTTTCATCACAGTTCCAATAGAATTTTCATGAAAATAATCAATACAAATATCTCCAATTTTAGAAATATTTTTTTTATTTTTGGAAAATGATCTGTCACCAATAATGTTACTAGCACCTTTAACTCGAAGATCTAAAACAGGAACAGTATTTATATTAACACCAATTGATTTAAGCAAATACGAAGTTTTATCGATAAATAATTTATAAATAATATTAAATTTT